>JAYTHU010000067.1:0-5134 GCA_043732305.1 Oligoflexia bacterium | reverse complement strand
CTTCACTTTCCATCGGTATAAAATTTAACGAGCAAATTTTTCTAGAAAACTATGGGCTTGGAACAAATGCCGGAACAATGCACACCGGAATCAATTGCGTAAAAACTGATTTTCATAATTTGCCAACTAAGTCTGTTGAATTTTTAGAAAAAAATTATCCTATTCAAGTCATCTCTCAGTCTTTGCGTATGGCCAAAGAAAAATCTAATGCAAAAATGGGTGGAAAAGGCTTAAGTCTGTCCTACAAAATTTTGGAAAAGGGCTTGTTGAAGATTTTGTCTGGGCATCATCGAAACCAACAAGAAGTTGTGATTCTTCGCGGCTCCGCTCAGCCAGAAGCTCAGTCAGACGAGCAAACAGAAACGCACACTCAATTGTCACACGTCTATCAGCTTGAAGTGGGGGACATTCTCAACATCACCACTTTTAACGGCTACAATGTTGGGTCAGAGGATTCGGAAACCTAATTTTTCGATACTTAAGCGAAGACTCTGCACTTGTTCATGGCCTGTTGTTTCAAGCGTGAACTCAATTAAGGTTTCACGAAGCTGCACGCGAGAATCAAATCTGTTGTGATTTATCTCTAAAATATTAGCACCCGCTTGGGCAATGACTTGAGTCAACTTGTGCATCACTCCAGGAATGTCTGGACAGCCTACAGAAATTCTTGCCACACGACCTGACACTTGCAGTCCGCGATCGATCACCCGCTCGATAATATTGAGATCTATATTTCCACCGCAAATGAGAGCGACGACTTTTTTGAAATTACCTTTATGTTTTTTATTCAGACAAGCAGCGAGACCTGCAGCGCCGGCACCCTCTGCAATCGTTTTATTTCTTTCGATCAGCATGACGATTGCTTGGGCAATCTCTTCGTCGTTCACAGTGACAACATCGTCACAAAGTTTAGAAATAAAATCTCGATACATTATTTCTGAAGGTCTTTTTACAGCTATGCCATCAGCAATTGTGGAAACAGGTTTATGTTCCGTCATGATTTTCTGATTTTTGAAACTCTCGGCCATCGACGATGCGCCTTGAGCTTGAACACCAATGATTTTAATTTTTGGGTTCAGCGTTTTCAATGCCGTAGCAATTCCGCTTACGAGTCCGCCTCCGCCAATAGGAACAAAAATCCCGTCAATATCAGGAAGCGCTTCAAAAATTTCCAGGCCGATAGTTCCTTGGCCGGCGATTACTTTTTCATCTTCATAGGGATGAACGTAAGTCAGGCCTTCTTTTTTCATGAGTTCTTGAGAATATTCGAAGGCCTCGTCGTAATTGCCACCCTTGAGAATGACTTCAGCACCAAAACGTTTGGTGGACATGACTTTTATGAGCGGACTTTTTTCCGGCATAACAATCACCGCGCGAATTTTCTGCAAAAAAGAAACGCAAGCCACACCCTGCGCATGATTCCCGGCAGACGCTGCAATGACGCCTTTTTTCTTTTCTTGGTCTGTGAGGGATAAAATTTTATTGGCTGCCCCGCGGATTTTAAAACTTCCGGTGCGCTGAAGATTTTCTAATTTTAAAAAAACCTCAAAACCGAGCGCCTCTGTATACTGCCCAGAATATCTAATCGGTGTGTCCCGAATAATAGGGGCAATAGTTTTCCGCGCCTGCTGAATATCTTCAATGGTGACTTTCAATGAATTCCCCTCACCAATAAGCGGTTAGCCCTCTGATTGGTCCGTAGCCGGAGGCATCCCGATCTTGATCCGGTGAAGGCCTCTCCTCGTTATCTCCAAATTCCCTCACCTTTCTTTTATCGAAATAAAAAAAAGGCAGCAATGATCTTTTGCACGAGGTGCATTTTAAAATTTCGCCGTCGCTAAGAAGAACTTCTCCGCAGCAGTGACATCTGCGGACATGCATTGGGTTATTCAATACGAATCCTTTCATTTGGTTGATCTTCAATTCATAGCTCTATCGGACCCGGACCAACGTCCATGAAGTGCGAGCACCGCGTAATGTGGATTTATTTTGCGATTTTAAGTGGCTAACGACTTGACGCGCTAGGCGGGAGTGACAAGATATAGCATATGAATAAGAACGCACTGACTGTCCTGAAAGAGCGGTACCTTTGGCATAAGAAATCTGGGAAACAAGAAACTCCAGAGGAGTTGTTTCGCCGAGTGGCGCGTGCGGTTTCACCGCGGAATTTAGCATGGCAAAAGAAATTTTTGAAAGCCATGCAAGCTGGAGAGTTTTTGCCAAACTCGCCCACGCTGATGAATGCCGGAAAAAACAATGGCCAGCTCGCAGCGTGTTTTGTCCTCCCACTAGAAGATGATCTTTCTCAAATCATGGATACTTTGAAATTAACGGCACTGATTCATCAGTCTGGTGGCGGAACTGGATTTAGTTTTTCTAAATTACGCCCCGAAGGATCATCTGTTCATTCGAGTCATGGTGTTGCGACCGGTCCCGTCGGATTCTTGCGATTATTCAATGAGCTCACCGAAAACATCAAGCAAGGTGGATTGCGCCGTGGCGCAAATATGGGAGTGCTTTCAGCATCTCATCCTGATATCGAAAAATTCATTCGCTGCAAACAAGACACGTCACACATCACAAATTTTAATATTTCTGTGGGCTGTTCAGATAAATTCATGAAAGCAGTGAAAGCTGGAAGTGATTGGAAATTGCAGTCTCCACACCGCGCTGGTCCTGGCGGCGGTGCTAGATCCAAAAATCGAACAATAAAAGCGGCGCAGTTATTTGAAGAACTATGCACGGCCGCGTGGCAAACCGGCGAACCTGGTTTGATATTTTTAGATGCGATCAATCGCACGAATCCAACGCCATTTTTAGGTCCTATGGAATCAACAAATCCTTGTGGCGAGCAGCCACTGCTTCCTTATGAAGCGTGCAACCTGGGAAGTATTAATCTCAAGACCGTTTTGAAACCAAAAAGTATTTCCAAGGTTTCTAATGTTTTCGAAGTCGGCAGTTTTGATATTGATTGGAATAAACTATCCGAGCTCACTGAGCTGGGAGTGCTGTTTTTAAATGGCGTGATAGATGCGTGCATTTATCCTAATGAGAAAATCACGGAGCTCTGCCAGGCGAATCGCAAAATTGGATTGGGCGTGATGGGCTTTGCCGATCTGCTTTTAGGATTGGGAGTGACATACGGTTCTCCCGAATCTTTGAAACTAGCGGATAAAATCATGGGATTTATTCGTGAGCATGCGATTTTAACTTCTCAACAATTGGCTAAAAAATCTGGTGGCTTTGATGGTTTTTCAAAAAGCTTGTGGAAGAAAAAGGGATTTAAACCATTGCGCAATGCCACTCTCACGACTGTTGCGCCGACCGGAACCATCAGTATTATCGCTGATTGTACTCCTGGCATTGAACCTGTTTTCAATTACGTTTATGAACGTCATGTGACGGATGGAAAAATTTTGCGCGAAGTTCATTCCGAATTTGCAAAACTCGGTCTCTCGACGGCGGACATCGCCCAAGTGTCGCGAGAAGGAACTTTGAAAAATCTAAAATTTTCGTCAAAAGCTTCTGAAGCTGCGAAAAAAATTTTTGTGACCGCTCGAGATGTTGCTCCGCTGGATCATGTCCGCATGCAGGCCGAGTTTCAAAAGCATTCCGACAGTGCCGTTTCTAAAACAATAAATTTAGACCACACCACGCATGTCAGTGATGTTAAAGCGGCCTTCTTGCTTGCCTATGATTTAGGATGCAAGGGAATTACCGTCTACCGAGATGGTTCCCGTCCCGATCAAGTCATGCAATTCGGCGCAGAAACCTGTCCAGATTGCGACTGAACTCTGTTCTGCAACTTTTCTAAACATGGGGTAGTTTTTTTGGTATTTTATAATTTCTCGGACAAGTGTTTTCCAATCTTATCAATCCCGAATATCTCTAGAAACAGATATTGTTCAATAGGAAAAGAGATCAACTCTGAGAACAAGCCCAAAACACTAGGAAACTTTTTTGATATCCGGATTTTTATCGATCACTTCAATCACCGAAGTTTCTTGGCCGTCGTTACTGGTGAGCTCGTGAGGAATCAAAGTCATGCGATTCAGAAATAAACTCATCACCTGAGACGTCAAAAGAATAAATCTAATGTCACGATCGGAAAACTTAGAATGTTCTTTAGCCATACGGCAACTGATCACACCAAAAGTTTCGCCATTCTTTACAATAGGGCAAAGAATCATGCTGTTAAATGAAATCCCCTTAACGAGCTTTTTGATCTCTGCCAATTGTGGATCATATTCCATGTCTTCAATCACAATTGATTTTTGTGTTGTCATGACGTGCAACATTTCCGGATATTTATTCATATCCAAAACCATTCCGCGCACATCGCCTTTTTTATCATCTGAGCTGGCCAAAATAGCACCGGTGGTTCGATCCTCCGCAATATGCACAATCGAACAGCGCACAGCTTTGAGAGTAATCCCCATCATCTTGCTCATGTTGTAGAGAACTTCGGGCTCAGGTCGACTACTCAAAGCCTCACGCAACACAATATCCATAAGATTTAAATAGAGATCGCCACCATCAACTTTAACGGGAGCGTTTGCGCCACCGGCAGAGATTTCGCGCTTGCTCTGAATGTGAAAAACCAAACGAGACAAAAGCTCCTCGAACTTGAATGGCCTCACCATGTAGTCTATTGCGCCAAGAGTGAGAACTTCTTTGATATTTTTAACAATGCTATTTCTTGAAGTGACGATAACCTTGGGTTTGACTCCGCCAAAGGTCTTTTCGCTTTCGCGTGCCCAGATCAGGAATTGCTGAGCGTTAAACTCTTCCAAGATCAAATCGTAGATAATAAAATGGGGATGCCAAGCCTGAGTTTCCCTTTTGGCATCAGTGCCATTGCCGGCCATGCGGACCTCAAAGCCGCGCTCTTCAAGGAAATCCATGAATCGGGTTCCACCGATACTGTCATCTGCTATTAGAACTTTAAATTTAATATGGGCTTCCATAATGTTCTTTTCGGTTATTTAAAAGATTTTTGTAGGGTTTTGTGCAAGATTGGACCTTATGCCGTTTTTGACCTTTGAAGGGATCGATGGGTCTGGGAAATCAAGCCTACTAGGGCTTTTATCGGACCATCTCCGAAAACATTCTGTTGAAGTAGAGACCACCCGGG
>JAYTHU010000066.1:0-15528 GCA_043732305.1 Oligoflexia bacterium | reverse complement strand
GTACAGGTGGGAGTAGCCTGCGCCTTGTTCTATCGTGAGCGTTTCTAAAATTCTGTCAGCGGTACCGGGAATAGGTTTGGTAGCGAGCGATGATATTCCTGGAAGCACTTCTTGTTTAAACTCCAGAATCTGATTTCCAACAAGTCCTTGATTGGCTGATGCCACGGCTCCTAACTTTATAAGGACCATGTAGCGAGGAAGATCTTGAGATCCGCCATCTGATTTTGCATTTTCAAAACTATCTAACATGATGGTGTCGACTCCCCAGGATGACTTGATGGCTTGATTCACAAATCCGATTTCTGGCCCTGTGAGTTCGCGTGAGGAAGGAGGCCTCACCATCCGAGAAGGTTCCGCCAATAATTTAGGATTTAAAACTCTGCCCATCTGGCGGCCCTGTTGCAAAAGATTTTGAAGCACGGGCGAGAACTGGTCTGATTTGTTATTTAATCCCGATTGATAGGCCTGCATTAAATACGCAAGATTTGCCTGTGGCTTTGATAAAATGATTGAAGTCAAAAATCTTAATGTATCGGCAGCAAGATGACAGGGGCCAGAATCATCCATGTCATTGATCGTAAAATCTGGATTGCCATTCGCATTCAAAATCACACCAAAGTTTGAAAAATGAGCATCTCCTACGCACCAACCGCCCTCACCAGAAATGGATGCGATTGGCGTCCCCCATTGCGGATTGTTTCGGAGTGAAAAATAATAATATGGCACAAAGGATCTTAAAAAGTGATCTGGGTCTTTAGTGGAGGCGATCTTATCTTCAATTTGCGAAGATGTGAAATAGGGGTAGAGACTTTGCAGAGTAGTCATGATGGCTGATTTGTTGAGTGGGGTAGATTGGGTAGGCGGACTTGCGGAGTAACTTCGGGAAGATGGAAATACCGAAAACAATATCAATATGTAAAAGCCAATAGATCGTTTAAAACCCGTCATATCATCCCCCCTTAGTCTGTGTAAGTTCCTTTTTGCCCGCGAGTTTCCTCGATGGTGACGTAAACCTTTTTGATTCGATCATATTTTTTAAACGCGGTCACAAGTTTAATCCACATGAGCTTAGAGAGTTCCTCTACGGAGATATTGAGTGCTTCTATCAAATTGACGTCTTCTTTAGGAAGAACATAAGTTTTTTTATTGAAAACGACTTTATAAGAATCTTCGATGAGTTCAATTTTTAAATATGGAGATTTGTTGGGAAACAGAATGCATTCATCCCATTCTTCGCATGCTGCCTTGATAAGCGGTTTGATCTCGTTGAATTCAACGGCCAGTCCAAGTGTGGGATCAAGTTCATGGGTTTCCAATTTAACAGAAACGTAATAGTTGTGACCGTGCATGAGTTCCCCGCAATATGGACCAAAGATTGCAAAGTGGGAAGCGGAGAACTTGAAGTTGTCTTTAGAAATTTCTAAGGTGAACGGCATAGGGCAAGGATATGTCTCTTTTTTGCACAAAACTCAAGACTATTCGCAAAGTTTCAGTTCGACTCTTCTACAAGCATGTTGAGGTTTTCGGCGATAGTTTGAAGATACTTTTTGAACATTTTAATATCTTTAGAGGTGAGCTTTTTCATCGTTTGGCTTACCCGGGAATAATGATCAGGGAGAATCTTGTCCAAGAGCTTCTCGCCTTGCTTTGCGAGTTTGATCTTCACAATGCGACGATCATCAGGGTCGCCTTGGCGTGAGACATAGTTCTTGGCAATGAGCCCGTCGATAAGTCCTGTCATGTTGGCTTTGGTCACGCCCATTTTTTCAGCGATGTCGCTCGGATTGAGGCCTTCAGGGTTTCGCAAAAGCAGCATCAGAAAAGAAAAGCGGGCGGTTGAGAGATCATATTTTGTGAAATAAAGTTCCATGATTTTCGAAAGATCCGCAGCGGTTTTGAGAAACGTAAGGGCGAGACTGATCTGCTCGGGTTTGGCTTGAGGATACCTTTTGGCCATTTCCTGGATAGCTTCGTTCTTTGGTAATTCTTTAAGGCAAAAAGAAATCTCTTTCATGCAAACAACCTTACTAGTCCTATTCAATATTGACAAGGCTTATATTGTATACCAATATACCTTGTATGAATGTAACAACAAGACTCCCTCTGTTGCTTCTTAGTCTCATGCTTTCAAACATCTCTCCTGCACACGCGCTTTCGATGAACCAAGCGGTGAGTGAGGCCATAGGCAATTCACCGGTGGTGCAAAAAGCGCAGGCGGAATACCAGGAAACGAGCTGGAAAAAAACCGAAGCGTTTTCGACTTTCTTGCCCTCACTAATTCTGACTGCAAATTATTTTACTAATACTCAATATGAGCTTGTGAATCCTTCCATTCCTGGATTTGGCAATATTGCCATTCCTGGAATTTACCCTACCACTCAGGCGGCGCTAAATTTCACGTATCCATTATTTGATGGTTTCCAAGGGATAAAAAAATATTCTGCTGCAGGTCTTCAAGAAAATGCCGCTGGAGATAGTTTGGAATGGACAAAGTTTCAGTTAGAGTCAGAAGTGAGAATCAAATTTTCAAAAGCAGTGGCCGCAATTAAATTAGAAGCGGCTGCTGAGCAGAACGTAAAGACCGTTCAGGATCATGTGAATCAAGTGACAAATTTAAAGAGGAGCGGAGTTGCAACAAACTACGATCTTCTCCGTGCTGAAGTTCAATTGAACGAAGCTAAAACAGAATTTTTGCAAGCCAGTGACAACGTCATTTTATCTCGTAAACTTTTGGCGCTTGCTCTCGGTTCCGAAAATGACAATCGTCCTCTTGAAGGGGATTTGACCCTGCCTCGGGCGGATAAAATCAAAGATCTCGCTCTTCCCACACAGTCTTCACGTAAAGACATTCGCGCTATGGAAGAACGAACTCGTGCCTCAGGTAAGATGGCTGATGCTGCTGGTGATTTCTGGATTCCTCGACTTAGCTTTGCAGCGCAAGGGATTCAGTACAACGATTTAACAACTTCCGCGACCGACTGGAATAATTATCGCACGGCTTACAGTATGGGGTTTTTCATGACCTGGAATTTGTTCGATGGAATGGTTTCCATTGCCAAATCTCAAGAAGCTTCTTATCAAAAAATCCAGGCTGAAAAATCTTTGAGACAGGCGCAGTTGCAAGTTCCTTATGATTTCGATTTTTGGAAAAGAAGATATCTCTATAGTTCGTCTCTTTATGATGCGAGAAAGTCCGATCTCGAAAAGTCTGAAGAAAGTGTCCGGCTTGCTCGACTTTCTTTCAGAGCGGGAGCGCGCACGATCACCGAAGTATTGGATGCACAACTCGAATTGTTTCGATCCAGATCTGGGGTGATCAACGCACAAGTCGACAGCTTTGAAGCTTTAACAAATATTGAAATGGCTCTTGGAAGGAGACTATAAAATGGCGGTCACAGGTAAAAAGAAAAATATCATTATCGGCGTCTCGACTGTCATGGTTCTTGGAATATTTTACTTCGTTTACCAACACATTTTCTACGTCAGCACTGACAATGCGCAAGTTCAGGCAAAAACTGTGATGCTCGCATCTAAGGTTGGCGGATTTGTCACGAAAGTAGCCGTCGAGGAGAATCAAAAAGTGAAAGCCGGAGAATTATTAGCTGAAATCGACAGTCGTGATTATGACAACACTCTCCATCAGATGATTGGAGAACGAGAATCGGTGCAAGCTCGTGCTCACAATGCGGCTACAAATTCAAAACGTCTTCAAAGTCTTTATTCCCAAGGAGCGATCTCGCAGCAACAAAACGACGCGGCCACTGCGACAAATATTGAATTAGTAAATAAAATAAAATCTCTCGATGCCCAAATTGCCCAAGCGCAATTAAATTTAGACAACACGAAAATTAAAGCTCCAACAGATGGTTCTATTGCTAAGAAAGCCGTAGAATTAGGGCAATTGGCTTCGCCAGGAATGCCTCTCTTTGGGTTTGTCTCTGCTGAAGAACGATGGGTTTCTGCAAATTTCAAAGAAACCGAACTTGAGGGTCTTAGGATCGGACAAAAGGTGGACGTGACGGTTGATGCTATTTCTGGCCGAACCTTTCACGGTGAAGTCGAAAGCGTTTCTTCCGCAACTGGCGCTACTTTCACTTTGCTTCCTCCAGATAATGCCACCGGCAATTTTACTAAGGTTGTGCAAAGAGTTCCTGTGCGCATCAAGCTTGGCAATCTTTCTAATGGCGATGTTGATTTACTTCAAGCTGGATTGTCTGCCAACGTGAAAGTGCACGTGAGATGAGTCGATCGTCAAAATTTATTGTCTTTGTTGCGATCCTAGCTTCCTTGCTAGAAATTATCGACACTTCCATTGTGAATGTCGCGATCCCCACAATGATGGGAAATCTTGGCGCAACGTTAGAAGACATCAGCTGGGTCATCACCGGCTACATCATTGCCAATGCCATCGTTCTTCCTTTGTCAGGTTGGCTGGGAATGAATTTTGGTCGAAAAAATTATTACGTCACTTGCATTTTGCTTTTCACATTGTCATCGGTTGCTTGCGGATTCGCTCCAAATCTTTTGGCTCTCACGATCTTCCGAGTTTTTCAGGGATTGGCGGGCGGAGCACTTCTCCCCACTTCCCAAGCTTTGATTCAGGAACAGTTCCCTGGACCACGCGCCGGAATTGGCAGTGCGATCTTTGGTATGAGCATCATGATTGGTCCGACGCTTGGTCCAACCCTTGGCGGTTATCTTACAGACAACTTCGGATGGCGTTCTATTTTTAATATCAATTTGCCTCTGGGTCTTCTCGCAGCACTTTTGGCTTATCAATATGTTGAGGATTCAGAGCCTGCGAAAAAACCATTGCTTGGCGAAGCGCCGATTAAAAAGCCAGCCATGGATGTTTGGGGTCTTGTGCTTTTGGCTTTAGGTATTGGAAGCCTTCAATTTGTGCTCGAGCGCGGTCAAGCCGACGATTGGTTTTCTTCCGGAGCAATCATTGCCGCAACCTTGGTGGCCGCATTCTCTTTGCCGGGTTTTGTTTGGCGCGAACTTAGCATTCCCAATCCCATTGTTGATCTTAGACTTTTCAAGGAATCAGTCGTGCGCAGTGGAACCCTTCTGATGATGTCGTTGGGATTATTTCTTTACGGAGTTATTTTTGTTCTGCCAATTTTTGTGGGGCGTGTACTGAATTTCGATGCAACCCAAACCGGAATGCTTTTCATTCCTGGTGCACTTCTCACTGCTGCTTTCATGCCTTTCATCGGTGCGAATATGAGACGCATCAATCCCAAGATTTTTATTTTCATTGGCTTTGCGATTTGTGAAGTTTTTATTTTCAGTCTCACGCGTGTTTCTTCTCAGACTGGACAGTCTCAACTTTTCTGGAGTCTCCTTATTCGCGGGGCCGGAATGGCATTTCTATTTGTGCCGATCAACACTGTGGTTCTCAGTCAGTTCAAAGGAAGAGATCTTGGGCAAGTGGCAGGTCTCATGAATCTTTCTCGACAGATCGGTGGGAGTATTGGAATTGCTCTTATTGCGACATTGCTTGAAAAATTCAACGCACAAAATGAGATCGACGTTTTGCAGCACGTGAGTCTTTTGAATTACAATACTTTCAATACCGTCAAGCAAATGCAAACCGCGATGATGGGAAAAATGTCCAACAGTTTGGGACTTGCAGCTATCAATGAAGCCACTTTGCAGAGTTTGAAATTTCGAGTGGCAAATCAGGTTTTCATTATGAGTATGACCCAGCTCATGTGGCTGCTTTTCTTTGTGACATTGTTGGCCATGATTCCTCTTTATTTAATGAAGGTCAATCGCCCCATTACAGGTCCCATAGATGCCCATTAAAAATTCCAATAATATTGTTGATGGTGAGTTCTGGATTCGCAGTCCAAGGTTGCGTGCGCTGTTGCTCGAGTATGGTGAATCTCATCAAAATTTGTTCAATCGCCAGATACATAAATTTTGTGTTCCTGCTATTATGTTTAGCTTGCTCGGCCTTTTAAGAGCGTTCGGTGTCTCCTGGTTATTCATAGTTTTTGTGTTGGGGTACTACGCTACCTTTAAAGACTGGCGCGCTTTGGTTCTTGGTGCGGGGATGATATTTCCAATGGCAATCTCGTTAGAGGTTTTGAAGCGCTGGTTATTTAATTTAAATACAGGTTTGCTTTCTCCATGTTTAATTATTTTCGCCGTTGCTTGGATAGGTCAATTTTGGGGACACAAAGTTGAGGGCAAGAAGCCTTCATTTTTTAAAGACATTTTCTTTTTACTTATCGGGCCACTGTGGGTCGCGGAAGAACTCATTCCAGCTAAGCTGCGATCTTTTCGTCGATAGGAAGAATTTTAAAAGTCGCGATGTCTTCGCCTCTTTTGACCACTAACTCAATCTGACGATTCTCACCGAGCGAGAGCACGCGTTGAAGATCATCGAGATTCCAAAGTTCAACTCCATCCGCAGATAAAATTAAATCACCAGCTTTAAGCTTGGCGAAATCTGCCGGTGAAGAGGGCTCAACTCTCTGGACAGATATCGCTCGCCTGGAAGCCCCTGGCACGTGCCCCCGCATTGGCTGATATTGCACTCCCATTGCAACGACTCCTAAATAGCGACGATGAATGCGACCATTTTTAATCAATTCGCCCGCGACCCAACTCGCGGTGTAAGACGGAATGGCAAAGCCAATTCCTTGGGCGAACGGAACAATAGCCGTGTTGATTCCAATCACGTCTCCGTGAGTGGAAATGAGTGGGCCACCGGAGTTGCCAGGATTGATCGCAGCATCAGTTTGAATAAGACCTTCCAGCACAGAAAAACTTGTCGGAAGTGAACGATCTAGAGCACTGACCACTCCCCATGTAAGAGAGCGATCAAAACGAAATGGATTTCCAATGGCGATTGCGATTTGCCCCACCTTCACGTGACGCTTATCCACAAGTTTTCGATGCGGCAGAGGATAACTTGTGGAAACTTGAATCACTGCCAAATCTGTTTTCTGATCTCGCCCCAAAACAGTTCCGTGGAGAGCTGATCCATCTGCAACTCTAACTGTTACAGATTTCTCATCACCAACCACATGATTATTCGTTAAGATATATCCGTCAGGTGTGAGGATCACCCCGGAGCCATGGCCTTGCGCGTGTTCCACGCCAACAACAGATGCTGAACTCTGCTCAGCCAGTGCCACGAGCTCTTCTGAAATCCTAGTGAGGTGAGGAGCAAGTGGTGGTGTTAGATTTACTACTCTGTCTGATTTTGTTTCTAGTTCTATGTCAAAATTTGTTTCTGGATTGGTGTTTGGAATAAAATGCCTCCGAAATTTAATTTGATCACAGGCGCGAAGTTGTCAAGCTGCTGATTTAAATGGGATCATGAATCGAATCCCAGCTACCGCAAGAAGACCCATGGCGCTCAAGCAAACTCCTGTCCACTGGTTCTGACTCCAACCTAAAGTACCCAACCATGAACCCGCCGCCCCACCAACGAAGTAACAAAACATATAAACCGTTTGCACTCGGCTGCGGGCGTGTGGGAGCAGTGCAAAAATTCGAGACTGATTAGAAATGTGTCCCGCTTGAACACCAATGTCCATGACGAGCACACCTATCCCAAGACCAATCAAACTGGTTCCCGAGAAAATAAAAATCACGAAAGACAAAAAAGTGACGGCAATCATTATTCCGACTGAACGTCTTGGATCTCGTTTGTCGGCAAGGCTGCCAACCCAAGGAGCTGCAAAAACTCCAACGGCTCCAAGCAATCCAAAAATACCAACAGCTCGAGAGCCAAGTTTGAAGGCCGGGGTTTCCATTAAATGAATAAGCGTCGCCCAAAAAACGCTGAACGCACCAAACAGCATGGCGCCAAAAAAAGCAGATTCGCGTAACGCTGGTTGAGTGCAAACAATATCATAAACAGATTTGAGTAGCCCTCGGTAAGTTCCTTGGAAAGTTGGTTCGCTCTTAGGAAGAACTATCGCTAAAACAATCATCACCACGACGCTGGCTGCGGCAGCAATTAAAAACATGGCGCGCCAACCAAAAGCCGCTCCAATAAATCCACTTACAGTTCTTGCTAATAAAATACCCAAGAGTAGTCCACTCACCATAGTGCCAATCACTTTGCCTCGTCCCGTTTCTGGAGCCAGGTTCGCGGCAAATGGAATTAAGAGCTGCGGTGTCATCGTGCTCAATCCCAAAGCTAAGCTCGCGACGGCTAACAGAATCATCGTCTTGGCCAGCGCTGTGAGGGCTAGGCAAATCACGGAGAGCAACATGAAGATCATTATTAAGTTTTTTCGACTGCGCATGTCTCCAAGCGGGACGAGAAATAACATTCCGATCGCATATCCAATTTGCGTGAGAGAAGGAATCCAACCCAGCGCCTGCATTGAAATGTGAAGACTGTCTCGCATCTGATCAAGCAGTGGTTGATTGAAATAAAGATTCGCAACATTTATTCCGCCAGCGGCGGACATTGTAAATAAAAGAGGGCGGGAGAGTTTGGGTTGTGACATTTGGTTCCGATTTAGCGAATGTTATTGTATGAAAAGTTTTTTAAATGCAGTGATTTTGTCTTGATACCATAAGTTTCCCATGTGTCCACTAACTGGAGTCTTAGTATGAGTTTTTAAAATCGGAATAATCTTCGACATATAATTAAAAAGTTTTCGAGCTTCATTGGGAGAAAAACCCGCAACTCCTGCAGGGTTTTCGGCGAGAACAAATGACCGATGCAAGGGTGATGGCAATATCGCAACATGATAGCCGAGCTCAAACAGAGTTTCTGATTGCGCTTTGATCGAGGCGGTTTCACTTATTCCGCCTATGCCCGGAATTAAAAATATCAACGGCGCTAATTTGTTCTGTGTGTACAAACTAACGACAGTAAGACTCTTCTTTTTTTCCAGAAAAACAACTTTATCTCTCGAGGAAGAGTCATGAATTATTGCTGCGAAGAGATTTGTAAAAGAGAGCATCAAAATCAAGACCATTGTGATTTTGAGCATCTTAATCTCCGATTGAAATTGGTCGGGGAGACGGCGCACCCGTAACCCCGCAATATGACAGCAAGTCACAAACCCGCTGTTACCAAAAGTTACCATCCTTTTTTCCCGTGTCTAGCCTTAACGCCGCATCTCTATCACTTTCCCCGGCTCCATTGCCTCAGGTACTGAAATATTAAGCTCGTCTGTGGCTCCTTCAACGTCCTTACCACAAAGTCTCAAATAGCCTTGTGTGGTCTTAAGAGCTGAATGGCCTACTATGGCCATGACTTTCGATAGAGGCACCCCGTTATTTAGCATTTGGGTGATGAACGTGGCCCTCAAGTCATGAAACTTGATGGGGGTAATCCCGATTCCTTTGCAGAAGTCCTTCGTTACTCCAGCCGCCTGACCCTGACTCCACTCGGCAAGCCGAGGTAGAACGTGGTCTGTTGAGCCGGTCTGTAACTTAAGCTCCATGAGGAACTTTCGACATTCTTTAGAGATAGGGCAAACTCTATTTTTAGCGGTCTTAGTAGGACCCTCACCGCCAAAACGAGTCCAAGACTTACTGATGCTAATGAACCCAGTTACAAAATCAACATCAGTCCATCTCAAGGCTTGCAGTTCACCACTCCTCATTCCGGTCAATAAAGCCAAGGTCCACTGAGGATAGAATCGGTGTCCGATGGATTTTGCTTCCTTTAAAAAAAGCTCAATCTCACCTCGATTCAAAACTCCTTGGTTTGCATCAGCCACTCTGACCTTGATTCCAAGAGCGGGATTTTTAGCCAAAATTCCCTCTTCGATAGCGACGTTAAAAACTCTTCTAATCGTTTTTAAAAAAGTTTTTCTTGTGTAGCTTGAAACTCCCGTAACATGCTCAAAAATCATATGATGAACGTCTGTAGGAGTAATCTCATCGAGAAATTTGGTTTTCCAAACTGGAGTCACCCACTTCCCTAAATTGTGTTTGTAGTTGGTGTAGGTGCTAACGCAAAACTCATTTTTGTATCTAATCAAAAAATGCTCCACCCAATTGGCCCAAGACACTTTGTCTTTATGGCCTTGGAGGGAGTTTTTGATTTCGAATTCAATTCGTTTTGCTTCGCGCTCCGAAGAGATTCCAGATCTTCTGAGGCCAACCTGCTTACCAGCACTATCTCTAACTTTTACAAATACTTCATACGTCAAAATACCATCTCTGGTTTTTTTTGAAATCGCCACAGCTATTCCTTTCTGTGGAAAAGCTTAGAAATTTCGGAAATCTTGAATCTGAGACTGCGGCCAAAGTGATAACAAGGAATGAGTCCTCGACACACTTTAATCCGCAACGCATTTTCTGAGATTCCTAAAATCTGAGAGGCAACTTGCGTAGAAACGTACTCAGGCACTATTTTGTTTTCAAAGAGCATTGAGCTTCCAACCAGCTCGCTTGGTTTCATTATATAGGATAACTCCTTTGGTAAATCAATAAATAATTAGGTTGTAGGCTAATTATTTATTGTGTTATTGGTTTAAGGGTAATGAAGAAAATAGCCATTTCTAAAAGTCATCAGGTTGATATTGAGGAAATTTTTGTTGCGCTGGCTCACAAATCCAGGCGACATATCTTGTCTTGCTTAAGCCAAAAAGGTGCTCCTATGTTGGGTGGAGAAATCGCCGATCAGCTCTCGTGTTCTTGGCCGACCACAACGGGGCATTTGCAGGTTCTCACTAATGCAGGACTTGTTACTGTCCACAAGAATGGACGAGAGAAAATCTATAGCTTGAATTATGACCGACTTGCGATCATTCAAAAATGGATTGTAAGTTTGCAGTAGTGATATATCGGAGTTGAATGTCAAGGCATGTTCGCCAGGAGCGCTATAAAACGTTATTTCCGTTTCAACTCGGGAAGTGCCAGCGGGCCAGCAACTGTATTCGTTGTAACTATGCTTTCTAATCGGCGGGCGAGTTCCGGATTGTTTTTTATTTTCTGCATCACGGACCTAATTCTTGGATAGTAATCGTCTTCAAATACTTTTTTAGCTACTTCGAATTCGGAATCATACTCCTCTAGCGCGTTCAGCTCAAAAATATCAGGCGTTTCCTCTCCCAAAATTCGAAAATTAGAGTATGCAAGAATTTTGGTATCGGTCTTGTGTTTAATCTTATTTTTGATAAAACTTAGTTGCGCAGTGTATCCTCTCTCTTCCATAACGTAACTTCGGACATCGCCAACGCTATCATCGTCCAGCTTATATTTTAAAGAGAGTCCTTCAAGATCCTTAAAAAAAGTCGACAGCGTTCCGAGAAAGTCAGCGATATGTACATTTTCATGCACAATTACAGACTCGGTAACATTGCTTGTGAGAGAAAAGGCAAAGTTGGTTTCCGGAGGTAAGAATCCGCATCTTCTGAGCTCGTGAGCAACACTTAAACCTTTTGCATCCTCCAAGTTACGGACGCTTGCCCGTTCGAAGAACGATTGCTCTAAAATAATCGGCATTTTCTGGTAGATTTTCTCGATACGGTTTAGTGTTTTCATGTCACGCAACCAAAGAACATTGCTTTCATTCAAGGGATTATTTGGAAGTCTAATGACTACTAAATAGGGACCAGAATCTACAGTTAAGCCGTAAGGTCGAATCTCTAAGTATTTTACGATTTTGCCTTTTCCACCCGCTTTTAGAAAATCAAAAATTAAATTATACCGCTCGTGAAATCGATCATTGTCAATATTCAGTTCTCGCGCCATTGATCCATCATCCAGAAATGAAAAGGAAATTTCAGACGCAAATTTGCAATCTGCCATTCCCGTCATTCCAAAGCCACTTAAGAATAAAAAGAAAACAAATGCCTTAAGGTTGGTGCTGTTTAGAGTGTTTACCAAGCGATCACGCCAGAAGTAATTTTTCTCAAATCCTGAATGGACAACGGCTCCCTGCTGTTGGGAGACCAGCAACTCATAATGAATTCATCACTCGAAAGAGAAAATATTCCGCCAACGCGTTTCCAGAAACTTTGATCTGGCGTATTAACTAAAATTTTACTGCCCATCTCCATTCCGGGCGCCATATCATCATGCATGACTGCAATAGAAGAATTAACCATTGCCCCTTGAGATATTTGCCATTGAAATGGATTTAAAGAAGCACGATTTACACGGCAGGCACCGGAACTTGTAGAAAGATGTTCTGCATCCACGACTTTGCCCTTTTGGATAAAGGATTTGCCTTCCCATCCAACGTGTATGGGAACAAGGAATTTTGCTTTCGCTTTTATAACCTCAGATATAGATTCTTCAACGGGAATTTTAGCTTGTATTTCTTGAGGTTTCACGGAGTCGCCAAAAAATATTTGACGACCAAAAATATCTTCAATTTCGCCAAGGGTAAATCGTTTTAGATCCGATCTTATGCAAGTAACATGATAGCCTTGATCTTGATTTAACCCCAACGTCAGGTCCAATACATTTACTGTCTTAGAAACTGAAGACGAAAGACTTTGAACCGTGAGAGGGATATCAATTCCGGTTTCGTTAAAAAGTTTTTCTGTGTCGACAGGGATGCTGCTCGATTCATCGATGATGCAATAAGGTTTTGATCGATCTGGCCTTGCAGTGGAGTTTCCATTTTGCCACCAAGATTCGCCATACCAATCGTTTTGTCGCGGGATAATCTGAGTTTCAAGCCCTCGAACATAAAAATAGCGATTTCTTAAATCTGATTTTGAAAATTCCGATTTTATGTTGATGATCTCGCTGTCGAAACTCATACCAACCTTTCGGATTTTTTTCTTACCATTTTTAAAATCGTGCGCGGTCACAATTCCAGATTGATTGACAATTTCCTCGCTATTCGCGAAAGCCCATTGTTGAAAAAGAGGATTCATTTCCTCACCAACTACAACCGGCACTACTTTTCTCAAGAAAAGGTTAACTGTGCCTCCTAGCCCAATACGTTCAACTTCGACATTTCGATAGGAAAGATCTGG
Source organism: Oligoflexia bacterium (assembly GCA_043732305.1). GTDB lineage: Bacteria > Bdellovibrionota > Bdellovibrionia > JABDDW01 > JABDDW01 > JAYTHU01. Next base: position 2,602 of record JAYTHU010000066.1, on the reverse strand, counting down.
CAGGGCATTGACGTTCAGGCGGCCCAAAATCTCAGCCTGGGCTGTTAAGGCTATTAACAACGAACTCAAAAATGTCACTGCGATCTTCATCAGATCCTCCAGAATCTTAAGGGCAATCGTATAGTTATACTCCAAACTTCTAATGCAAAGACCCATGCCATTATGACGCTCAAGTGCGATTTAAAAAAGCTAAGTAATCTATAGGAATTACAAATTAACCGATCTCGGTTTTAATATCAGGCCGCAATTTAAAAGAAAGTCAGGCTCCAGTTAGAAGCCTGACTCCTAATTTCAGTCAGATTCCTTTTTGGCCACGCTCTTAGGTCTGCGAGACCCTAGAAACTCATTGAGTGAAGCCGACAAATCCGCTTCGGACTCCGATTTTTCAATCAGAGTTTTCAGATAAGCTCTCTTATCAAAAAATTTTGCTGCTAGCCGCGTTCGATCCTTTTCCAAATGTAATTCAAAGAATAGTTCAACCACGGCGGCGACAAGCTTGGCCTCGTTGACCTTGAAGTGCACGCCCTTTTGTTTAATAACCTGAACCTCGTTAGATAACATAGCGAAGACACCATCCGGCAGCGGGATGCGCTTATTCGTTGTGTTTTGATCCAAGGGTGTCATCTTCTTTTAAGGGAGGGGGCAGTTCGGCTTTGCCGGAAGTGGCGCGAAAAAGTTCGGCCTTCTCAGCGCAAAGATCATTGGAAAGCGGTACAAGTAAGAGCTTGCGAGCCTCGTCTTGAATAAGCATCGGTCTTGAAGAGTCTCTGCTGTCCATAGAATCCAATTTGTTGACCACAACAACGGCCAACGCTGCAAATGCAATCATAGAAAAGTATTTCAAATTATTTATCTCCTGTTTGGTTATTTTGTTTTCGATTTGATTCATCATTATCTATCGAGTAGCTTTAGCCGGAACGGGAGCTGGAGCTGAGTTACTAGGTAGTGAACAATTTTGTTTATAATTATTGTAGTAAAGACCAGATAAAATAGAAGCTCTGCGTAGTTTGCAGTCTGTCGAAGTCTCGCTTGGATCCAAGCAAGCCGAATTTTTCTTAAGTGTTGTGACTTTACCAGATATGAAGTATCCCACCTTAGCATCATCACTTTTCTGACGAAGTTCTACAGTTTTCGACTTATCTTCAGTTCCATTTATGAACACTGTTGCCTGCGTGTAGTCTGCGTGTCCTTTTTCATTCATGGGGGCTGTCACTTTGGTATCTGATGAGATAAAATATGTTAAATTCATTTGAGATTCATTGACTGATATTTCAAGATTTGGCGCCTTTAAACCAGAACAGTCAGTATTTCTAATCGAAGCTAGTGACTCAAAGGCTGAATCAATCTCAGCCATTTCATTTTTCATAATTTTACAAATGCCAGGGGAAACCTTACCGTCATTTATCGTTTTCACCTGTGCCAATGTTTCATCAGTTCCTTGAATTTTTAGCTTTGAACAAGTGAGGTTTAAAACGCCAGAGGAACTCTTCGCTTTGGCACCGGAAAAGAAATAAGAATTTCCATTAAGAATTTCGATGTCTTTATCGCTAAGTCCAAGTTCTTTCTGGCACAGTTTTATCTCTTTTTTGTCAATTATGTTAGCTGCTATGGGAATTGCCAAAGAAGCTGATACTCCAACTATTCCGCCTACAACTGCCGCAGTTTTAGGTCGTTGAAGTCTTTTTTCCTGTTCTGTTTGAGCTGCTTTGACATTTTTGAAACCTAATTCACCCGGATCGTTCCTACCGACAGCATTCAACACATCATATGCTGCCCTCTCTTTAGAGTTTAATGCGTCTATAGACAGCTGATGCCGCTGGACCGTATAAGCTTTGTCAAATGCATCGCCAAAATGTTCTTTGAGGACTTTTACATATCCACTTTTATAGGGTTTTTCATTTATAAGTTCTTGAAGTTGTTCAACAACTAAGGGGTCTTTGTTAACTTTTATGACCTCTCTAATACGGTCTGCAAAATCTGTCTTTTTATCTGTAGTTATCCGGTGAGCTCTATCGGCGATGGCATTGGCAGTTTCATGAGCTTTATCAACTGCGCGGATTTTATCCATAAGTGATTTAGCATTGGGAATGTCGGTGCGTTTCTCTAGAATTGAATTCCACATTTTTGCCGTAAGGGCACCAACAATTCCTCCAACAACAGGGTAAATGGAAGACAGTATAGCCAGCTTCGAGCAATCGGCTTGGTTATCATTGAGAATGCAACTTCTCTTGGCGGCAAATACTTTTTGAAAGTTTTCATCGCATTGATCTTCGCGTGTTTCCTCGGCAGCCGCTGCCATAGTAACTAAAAATAAGCATAAAATTAAAACTAAATTATTTTTCATCTTAATCCTCACATAAAATTATCGGAATGAAACAAAATGATCTAAACTGGCCTTTTGGCCAACTATAAGATCTTAAGAACGAACAACTTTGGCCCCGATTCCATTCAAGAATATTGCATCTGGAAATCCGTTCGCGGGACACTTCAATACGTCGGGAAATAGGGCATGCCCCAGGGATAGTTGAAGTTTAAGAGTTGAGAGGTCCAAACATATCTGATTTCATTAGTTTACTACAAAAAATGGAACAGAAATAAAGGA
>JAYTHU010000065.1:0-1465 GCA_043732305.1 Oligoflexia bacterium | reverse complement strand
CAAATAAAGCTTCGCGATTGGGCTGTAAATTCCCGTCATTCAGTGCCAAGGCAAAACCTAGGTCTGCGGCTTTTAAACTCGGAACAAAGGCATGAGTGCTTGGAAACTCATTGATCCTAGTACATGCAGCACTACTAGCAAGGTAGAATCGGTAAATTCCCAAAATTGAATCATGCGTGAGCAAATAAAGCTTTTGATTAGGTAGGACTCCAAAAAATATCTTTTTGCCGACGGCATTTTCACAAATATTTTGAGTTGTCCCATCCTTAAGACTCACTTGATAAAGATGTGGAGCATTACTGTCACCACCGAAGCCGTAAATCCACTGATCCGAAACAGCGGTCATGAGCACAGGCCAATTGTCTTGATAGAAATTATCGTTAGCAAAATCTGCAAAGCGCGGCTGCAGCTCCTGAGTCATATTCATGAATTGATGAGTTTCACTATTATACAAAACCGGATTTTTAAAACCGATCGATCGATAAAGCAGACCATCTATCGCGTTTTTCTGCCAAGTCAAATCTGTCACCCACAACCATTTTTGATCCTGAGAACTCCAAAGAACTCCGCGATTCTGCCCGAGCGATATTCGAGACCCATCTTGAATCGAAATCGCAAAAAGCGATGAATCCTGACTGGCGCCACAATTCGACATTGAAATGAATTCTTGCTCTTTATTCACCACCAACAAGCTAGATGTCTGGGAGACTGTAAAAGGCTTCACAGGACAATCAGGAGCTGTGGCAATTTTGTGAAGTGATTTGGATGGAATATCATAGACATTAAAATACGAAGCCGTGAGACTTGTTTCAAAGAATAGAACTCTATTAGTCGACGGCAGAACTTGATATTGGCCAGACTGAACTGGGATTTGATATAGATCTGTTGAGTTTAAGTCCAGATCGTTAAAGCTGAATGTTGATCTATTAAAATCGACTGGGTCACGCTCGTTTGCTCCATAAATCAGATGTCTATTTTGGGTAAGAATCGGATCATCGTTAAGGTAAACGGGATTGGCATGAACTGCCTGGCGATTTGTCATTTTGATCACTCGGTCTTTCACGTGATCATAAACATAATGAGAATTGTAGAGATCGGAAGTTGGCCTTCCTTCGACAATGAAAACTTGAGAATCTTTAATTTGATAATGTGCGGGATTACTAAAGTTATCGCCAAAATAGGTTTGGGTAAAATCACTCTGGACGTCGTTCGAATCTAAGATAAAGATATGACTAATAAAGGGCGCAATCGTCACATGAAAGAAAACTTTGGCGTCGAAAAACGGTGACACACTGTTGGTTTCAAGATCGCTCAAAGGATGAAAAACCCAATGTGAAGTATCGAGAGAACCACCGGTCACACAAGTTAGACTTGCGCCCTTATTGACGCCTTTTAAAGTTGAACTGAGAATTTGTCCCTTAAACTGGCGCGCTCCGCTGACGACTTTTGAGATGTCGACGGTCAA
>JAYTHU010000064.1:0-5188 GCA_043732305.1 Oligoflexia bacterium | reverse complement strand
AAGGTTATTGCGATGGTCAAACTCGCGCACTCATTACTCTTGAACCACCTTCGGGAGTTCGGCAGATTAGCCACGAATTAAAAACCGCTCGCGACTATGCCCGTTTTTTACTTAAAAATTACGATCGAGCTTTTGTTTATCTAAGTAATTTCAATGGAGCGGACATTCCTTTTTTTGACGGATTTATTCTCAACCCAGAATCGGGCTTACCACTGGCAAACGTGTCGATGAAATACATCAGCTTGAAAGCGCAAAACCCTACTTTCCAAAAGTTCGCTGATCATTTACAAGATTATCTCACGTACAAGCGGCAATTTAGAGCCGTCAGTAGCCCTCTCAATTGGTTAAATGCGGCACAGAAACATCTTCTCAATGCAAAGTTTTATGCTTCAGAATTTTATCATGAAAACATTTTGCATGCAGGAGTCTTGGCGAGTCTATTTGGGTTATTCAAGCCAAACGGAGAGCCTACACGCAAAAGAGAAATTATAACTGTCGTAGATATGAGAGACAGTGGTTACAAAATGGAATGGTTTTTAAACAATACCAGGATTCAAAAAAATCTCATGCTCATTGCTCAAGATCACAGTCATCAAAATCAATCCTTCACGCTCTTATGGAGCGATAGCAAAGTCATTGAAGTGAACGAAGATAAAATTCGAGTTTTTACAAAATAGAAAGTAGAAAAGTTGTTTCAAAAGTCACCTCATAAGTTATTAATAGCATTCAAAACTTTCTCCGCCGGCGTGATCGCCGCCTCTTTTGGATATGCTTCAGTTGCTCAAGCTCACACTTGCATTATCGGCCTATCGAACCTAGCCGCTCTGGTCAAAGTTCCCAACACTTGGAATAATAAATCTCTCATGAATGATTTGCTTTCTGTGGCGCGCGTTCCGCTGAAAATTGTTCTTGATGATTCACCTCAAATTTCGCCCAACACCATTCGCGGCTATGTGAATGATGTGATCCCTTCTCTGGTTACCCTTGAACTTCCGAAGTTCATTCCCAAGATCGATCATGAATTACAAACCGCGCGCGACTATGCTCGATTTCTAGCTGCAAATCACAATCTAAACTTTCTCTACTTGAGTCACTTTAATAAAATGACGGTGCCGTTCTTTGATGGCCTGGTGCTTGATCCAAAAACTGGTGTTTCTCTCTTGAATGTTTCTATTAAACACGTGCCCGCTAAGGATGATCCCGCCCCAATCAACGAGCTTGTTGAGCACATTAAAAGATTCTTAAATTACAATCATCAGCTTCCCATGATTAAAGATCCACTCCAATGGTTTTACGCCACAACGAACTTTCCAGCTAATAATTCCATTTACCGCAGTGAATCCTACAGTGAGAAGATTGTTCAGTCGGCGCTGCTGATGAATGTTTTTGGACTATTCACCACGAATGGCAAACCCGTGAGAAGCCGTGAGATTCGAACAGTTTTTGACGTAAGAAGAAGCGGACAAACAATCGAAGATTTTTTAAATCCCCGAGTTCAACAGGCATTAAAAGATAAACTTCACTCGCTTCCCAACAACATGACGTTGACACTTTTATGGGATCCACGCACCGCCATCGAATTCACCAAAGACAGCACCCAGGTCTACAAGTAAAATGTACGCCGTACCGTATCCGGAACTATGTGGGTTTTAAAAACCTTCACGCTTCCGGATACGGTACGGCGTACCTATTTTATCTCTTCAGTTGTAATACTTCTGCGAGCATCTCGTCAGTTGTCGAAATAGTTTTAGCATTCGCTTGGAAACCGCGTTGGTTCTGAATAAGATTTACGAATTCCATGGCCAAATCGACAGTCGATCTTTCCAATGATTTTGCAAAAATCTTTCCGCGACCTGCACGTTCTGGTGCACCAATGGCTGGAGTTCCAGATTCACGCGATTCTTTGAAACGATTGTTACCGACTTTATACAGTTTCTCAGGCGCATCAAATTTCGCGAGCAAAATTTGGGAAATATCTTTAGTCTCTCCGTTATTGTACTGAGCAGAAAGGACACCTTGGTCACTGAAGGAAAGACTGGCGATTGTTCCAGCGGATGATCCATCTTGCTTCCAAGAAAGAATGTCACTTTCTTTACCAAACTGAACAGATCCTTGAAGACCTTTACCTTTTAGAGTTGTGATCGCATCACCAAAATAAGTATCAACTTGCTGATTGGGTTGTGCTCCACCAGAAAAGTTAAAGTTCTTTTTGGTTTCATTCACAGTATCTAATTTGCCATCTTCAGTGAATCCAAGTTTTCCGGCGTTAACTTCCATCATCTTATCAGCATTTCCACCTTGAATGTCTTTGCCGTCGCAAACGCCGTGATACTCCCACTGACGATCAGCTGTCTTATTGAAATAGTAAGTCACCAAATGTTTTGTACCTTGAGAGTCATGCACTTCAATACCAGTTGCAAACTGAGAAGTCTCATTGGCTTTATCAATGTCAAAAGGAAGACCGACTTGCGCTCTTGAATCTAAGTTTGCGACAATTTCAATTTTTTTGGTCGCTCTTGCGGGAGTGATTGCTTTAGGCAGATGGATATCTCCCACTAGACTTGTCAGTTTATTTTTTTCATCGGTTTGATAACCTTGCAAACGTTGATCATCGAATGTGACCAAGTACCCATCGCGGTCAAAGTGTAAACTTCCATCACGAGTGAAACTTTGTCCGTCGGATCCCTTACATGCAAAGTAACCATCGCCAGAGATTGCAAGATCTGTTGCATTTTCTGTTGCATCAACGTTACCTTGCAAAAGAACGGGATTGACGGCGCCTAATTTCACACCGCGACCAATTTGGTTACCACCTAAAACACCTTTAAGATTTTTTGCGATGATGTCGGCAAATTCAGCGCGACTCGCTTTGAAGCCAATAGTGTTCGCATTGGCGATATTGTCGCCGACGACTCCTAATGCCTCACCTTGTGCGGATAAACCAGATACACCTGTAAATAAAGAAGATAAAACTCCCACGTGACCTCCTGTCACTGCTCATCTAGCAGCACGTCTGTCAATCGGCGCTGCTCTGAACTTGGTTACGAAGGGCCCCCTCGAAGAGGACCAGCCCTGATTATTTTTTCTAACTACTAAAACTTGACTTTCTTTTTATTAAATTTATAATTAATTCTATTTTAGATAAACGTAATTCTATTAGTTACAGTATAACCGTACTGTCGATATTAGTAAACACATTCTCTTTCATTTGTTCACGATCCATAGCGGTCACTACGGTCCGGTTTTTCACACTTACGATGAGTGCATTATCTCCCATCAATATCAAACTTTCCCGACTGCCCTTTTGTGCAGCTTTTTCTACGGCATCATTAAGCTTAGTGAGTTCTTCGGGCTTAAACGAAATCCCCCGAGACGCCATTCTTTCAATAGCATGATTACTAAACTTCAATTGAGCCGACGCCGAAGCTTTTGCGGATTCTGCACCTGCTCCACCAGGAATTTTCGCTTTTAAAATCTCACCAAATTCTCCACCATCTTTTCCGGGAACATTAGAATTCTTAGGATCAAGATTTCCAATACTTCCACCAGGCTGACCTGGTTTGATGATTGAGTTTTTAATATCTGCGACCAAACGCTCCTCCTAATTTTTTCCCGCTGCCACCTGAATCATTCGCAGCGATCGTCGGTGTTCCGCCCGTGTTTGTTGCTTCCACTGGCATTCCCACATCGCCCATCTTAACACCCGGTCGCTCTTCCGGCTTAGTTTTAATTAAAGCCTTTTGATATTCCTCCATCTTTGAAGAACCTGCGCCCGCGCCACTACCTAAATTAAATTGACTTGCCAGAGCTGCTAAATCGGCAGGAGGAATTTGCGGTGCCGCACTTTCACCCTCTACGGGAATTGGAATGGCCTGCTTGACATGGCCCTCTTGAGAATTCTGCAATTCTTTTAAATGTCCGTCTTCAATGCGGTGCACGTCAGCCAATTTCACCTTCTGATCTCCTACCATCAAGACAGGACCCTCAGTGGTGTAATTCACTCCCGTGACAACCCCAACGGTTTCAGTTTGAACTGCAATTTTTGCCCCGGCAGAATTCAAAGCTTCAACCGTGAAGGTGTACTTCCCAGCTTTGACTTCGCGATCTCTGCTATCAGTACCATTCCAAACAATTTTGGCTAATCCCTTGTCTAAATTTGCGACGTCTAATTCTTTAATTGGCTGTCCGAATTCATCACCGATCTTAATTTTCACCTTTGCGGCATCTTGTCCCAAGTTGAATCTCAACTCGTTGGCAGAATCTCCGGCGGTGTGCAAGATTTCTCGAGTGTCTGATTTGATCGACTTCCCTAAAAAATTCAACGCTTCGAATTTAGTCAATGGATCTTGTTTAACGCTCAAAGCTTCTAAATTTTTATTCACATTAAACAACTGCTCTAAACTTGTGAACTGCGCAAGTTGAGCAGCCATCTCGTGCGATTGCATAGGATTCATTGGATCTTGGTTTTTCATTTGGGTCAGCATCAGCTTCAAAAAATCATCTTTATCTAAGTTGTTATGATTCTTTCGAACTTGATGACCGGCATCTTTGCCTGTGGGATTTGCAATCTGATTTAAAACGGCACCGACATTTTGCTCTTTGCCATCGCCGCCCTCGGGAGTAGCCGAAGAGAATCGACGCTGGTGATCATCACCATAATCATGTGACTGAACAGATTTTGACCAACCCTGCGTCGAAGCCTTCGATGTCATCATAAATCAAGATCCCCTATAAAAATCGTTTCCCCAAAAACAAAACCTTAAGTCAAATCTAATGCAAAAATCACGCTACAACATTGAGCCTTCCGCTACCACGTGCAGGGGAAGAAGCTCTATGCATTTTACTTTGCAACATTGAACTCATCTTGGATTGTTGTGAAGCAGCGCGAGCCTGAGATCCTTCTTCAAACTCATTTTGCTTTCTCCCCTGATTCTTCTGAAACTGTTGAGAAAAGTCTCTCGACTGCTGAGCTTGATCGAAGTCAGGCTTTCCTTGATGATGTTGGAAATTCTGGTTACTTTCACCACCAACACTTACATCAATTTTGCTCATGCTCAAATTGTGCTGAGCGAGGCCACTCTTCAACTCATGAATGTTTTGCTCAATGAGTTTCTTTGTGTCCGCATGCTCCGCCACCATTTGCACATCAACACTATTTCCATTCATCGTCACCTTGAGTTGAATCTCC
>JAYTHU010000063.1:0-1471 GCA_043732305.1 Oligoflexia bacterium | reverse complement strand
TGAGTTTTCATCAGGCGCAAATACTACGCTTTTGATGCATTCGAACACTGGTCAAACTATGGACGGCAGAGTCGTCATCGGAACGGCAACTCCGCGAGCTACGCTAGATATAAATGGCTTTGTGAAGATGAAGCGAAATAGCACAGCTCCTCTAACTTGCGATGCTGCGCATGCTGAGTCGATTGCACTAACTAGCCAAAGAATTCTGTGTGTGTGCGGTAGTAATACTTGGTATTCAGCAGCTGATGGAGTGTCTGCCTGTAGCTCGTAAAATTCTGCCGATAATTGTCAGGAAATGATTCCTGATTTTACCGATTTTGATAAATGAACTTTTAGAATTAATTTTTAAACAAGTTTCATCTTACAGCGATCTGACTGACAAGTTATGCAAAAACACTTCAGATCGACAAGACAAATTTTTCCTATTTCAGCACTGCAACCTTACTTTATAGGGCACAGGAGGGATGGTTCGGGAGTTCGAATCCCTTCGCCCCGACTATTGGACCATTGGGGAACCAATGAAAATAGCATAGCCGAAATTTTCACAAGGTCATTTGATTTGAAAACCACCCCAGCCAAGCGGTAGAGCACAATCAAAGTGTTAAAATATTCTCCAAAATCGGTGCGAACATCGATCGGAATTCCCCAAAAATCGGGATTTCGTTGTTTGATCATGAATGAAGCGCACATATTTTCCTCGATTCATCGTGAAATCAGTTGAGCAATCAAAATCAAGAGTTATACTCTTTGTATGTGGATTGAACTTATGATGTTGATAAAAGTACTGCAGGTCGTTGTTGCGTTGGGTTTACTAAACGTTTGGCTTCTTCGGTTCGGCCAAGCGACCGGTTATCGCGGTGGCAATGCTCAAAATCTGAAACAGGAATTCGCCGCTTACGGTTTGGCGCCTTGGGTTTTCTTTACAGTGGGAGCACTTAAAGTTTCTTCTGCTCTAGTTTTGATTATTGGGCTTTGGTTGCCTACCGCAGCGCTTGGTGCAGCACTTGTTGTGTCGGTCTTGATGTTGGGGGCCCTCGGAATGCACCTAAAGATCAAAGACCCTATTCAGAAATCAATTCCTGCGTTCCTGATGCTGGTGATGAGCGTAACAATTGCATCGGTGATCGCTTCAACTGGTCTGTTTTCATGAAATATCCAAGAGAAGAAGCTTTGCTCAATAACCAACGTGTAGTTGATCGGTGCATCGATATATCTGGCACTCCGTCAGAGGTATGGCCTTGGTTAGCACAAATGGGGAGTGGTCGAGCCGGTTGGTACAGCTATGATTGGCTCGACAATCTTGGGAAAAAAAGCTTTCATTTTATAGACCCTGAGCTCATTCAAATTTCCCAAAATCAAAAAGTTTCTTTCGCTGTCATTTCTGAGCTCGAGCTGAACAAGCTTCTGACTTACCAATTTGGAGACTGGGCCAGCATGACATACCTGCTGGAGCCCCGAGCAAAAAAGGGAA
>JAYTHU010000062.1:0-126815 GCA_043732305.1 Oligoflexia bacterium | reverse complement strand
GTTGCGGCTACCTAAACCATCACCATATAAACACTGACGATTTTTACTACACTATGCCAAACCCCAACTAATTACGGAGAGGGACTGAACACGGCTTCTTTTTGGCTAGTCTGTTTGAATTAAGTTCAAGAAATTGAATGCCGGACAGTCTAAATCTGCCGTGATTGAGCCCCAATTGGAATAAGTCTTGCTCCTATGGTTTCCAAATGAAATCGATGGGTTGGAGTATTATTAAAACAGTTTTTTTATCACTGCCTTTCGGGCTCATAAGTCAACACGCACTTGCCGCGAACTTTATTCTTTTTGATTTTCCTGGCCATCAAGTGGAGCGCTACGACCGAATAGTTGAACACTTGGTTCCAGGTGATTCTATCCAATTCAGTAACGGCAAGATTTTTAAAATCCAAAACATCATAGGCCATGGAAATTTGACTCTAGTTTTGGGAATTGGAAATGAGCGCGTTCTACGTATCCCCTTACGATCAGGATTTTTTGAGCGGGAGATAAAAACATTTAGTTCTGATAGCCAAGAGATCTTGATGGCTCAAAAAAAAATCTCTTCTCGTTACACTGATTTTCTAAAGTTTTATTTAGAAGGCCATAAATCGCTGCGCAAATCTGGAATTCCCATTCCAACAGTTTATGAATCAGTAAGTCTTTTTGGCGAATACATAGTTGTCGAAGACATTCATGTGCAATTCACTCTTTCTGAGTTGATCAAAAGCAAGAATCGAGCAAGGCTGATCAAAGACAAAAATCTATTCTATGATGCCCTGATTGAATTTGCGGGCAAGACTTGGGAGTTTAGTAATATCTACGACTTTCATTCGGAGCAGCTGGGTTGGAATGGCCAGAAGTGGATTCTGTTTGATTTTTCAAACACCATTGTCCGATCTTGGTGGTCAGACCACCACACCGTTTTTAATAGTAGTAATTTAGCTAGGAAAAGTTTCTCTATGCTCCCCCAGGATGTACGCATTCGCATGGCTGCGGCTATCGGTGAAAGACGAAGAGAAGAAAATTGGAGCTTTAAAGTGAAAAATTGCATTCTAAGTTTAGCCAATATTTTAAAGGTGAATCCTGAGGTACCTCATTGATTTATGAGAGTTATTTCAGCGAGCCTTTTCATTTTTATTGCACTGTCTTTAAATTCTGGGATTTCTCATTCTTTGCAATACTTTAATTCATGCAAAAATATTCTAACTGAAGCTCTTCAAATGATAATGAAATTTGCCAAAGAAAATCTTCAAAACCCCGTAATTTTATTGAGAGTGATGACGGAAAATGAAGAATCAAAAGCACTCGCTTTAAAAAATGGATTTTTTCCAATCATATTAAGATATCCAGAAAAAATCCATTTCGACGCCGAAGAGCAGCCAAAACACTTGTATTGGTTTTCGTCAGTCGATCTGACTCAGTAAGTTATTCTGCAGCCTTAGTAAGTTTAGATTTCGGCAATTCTTTTATTTTTGATTCAGCGATCAAAAGCTCCATCACTTTTTCTTCGGTGAGCTGGAACATCACGCGGGATTTATTTTCGTCCTTTGCGTAGAATGCTTTTATTTTTTCGATTTCCATTCCTGATTGCTTCGCATATTTTTCCATGCGTTCTTCGAAATCAGCAGGAGTTGCTAAAAGCTTTTCTTCCTTTGCAACGGTGTTCACTAGCATGCTCGAGCACACAATGAATTTTGCGGATTTATTGAAATCGGCATCCCATTTGACTTTGTAGTCTTCAAATTGTGATTCTGTCATTCCATCTTGCTTCATTCGGCCATGAACATCTTCAATCAGAATGTCTTTTTGTTCTTTCAGCATGGACTGAGGAACTTCAAAATCATTTGCAGTGACAAGTGCTTGGAGGATGCGTGTTTTCAAATCATCTTTCACGCGTTTTTCTTCAGATTGGGTGACATCTTTTTTCACTTCTGCGCGCAAATGAGACACGGAATCATGATTGCCTAAGGTTTTGGCAAACTCGTCATCCATCACAGGAAGAACTTTCTTTTTGATTTCTTTCAAGGTGACTTCGAAATCCACAGGCTTTCCAGAGATGGCGACTTCTTGATAATTTTCAGGGAACTTGAGGTGAATGGTTTTTTTATCACCAGGATTCATCCCGATGATTCCTTCTTCAAAACCTTCAATGAAATTTTTCGAACCAAGTTCCAACATGTGTTCTTTAGCGGTTCCGCCGGGGAGCAGCTCTCCATCAATTTTGCCTTCAAAATCGATCACGGCCATGTCGCCTAATTGGGCAGCACGAAGTTCGATAACAGGAACAATCGTCGCTTTTGAAGAGCGGATGTCTTCAATGATTTTATCGACCACTTCATCTTTAACATCTAAAATTTCTTTTTCAACTTCAAGGCCTTTATACTTTTTCAATTTCACATCAGGGCGAACTTCGAAAACAGCAGTGAATTTGAAAGGCTCGTTAGCTTTAAGCGGTTCAAAATCAATAGCAGGCATGCTGACGGGATAAATGTCATGCTCATCGAGTGCCTTGGTGTAATGTTCGCGAACGATGCGATCCACCACGTCATATTCAACATCGGTTTTATACTGAGATTTAACTTTTTCTATTGGGGCTTTACCTGGCCTGAAACCGGCAAATTTTGCTTTGCGTTGTACTTCTTTGTACATTTTGTCCAGTGCAGCATTTACGATATCTGCTGGAACTTCCACTTGTAATTTGCGGCTGAGGCCTTCTAATTTTTGAATATCGGATTTCATCTGATTCCTTTACGATTCGCGGGAAAAAATTCCATGGGCAACATCTTTGAGATTAAGGGTGCAAAATAAGGTAGAAGCTGGATAAAATCAACAAATTAACTATGGATTTATCATCTAAGAAACTCATTTTTGTAACTGGAAAAGGCGGCGTCGGAAAAAGCCTGACTGCGGCTGCCATTGCCGTTCGCGAAGCAAGACGTGGCAGGCGGGTGTGCCTGATGGAACTGGGCCACCAAAGTTTCTACGAATCTTTCTTTGAAACCCGCGGAATCACTTACGAACCTAGCGAAGTCATTCCCCAGGTTCATATTTCCTTGCTCACTCCTGAAGATTCCTTGCGAGAATATGCGCTCAATTATCTGAAGATTCCCAAACTTTATGATCTTCTTTTCCAAAATAAAGTCATGAAGTCCTTTATAGGAGCGGCTCCTGCGCTTCCCGAGCTTTCTATATTAGGAAAACTCACCAGTGACATTCGGGGGATTATTTTTTCCGATTACGAAGTTTTGGTGGTGGATGGCTATAGCACTGGGCATTTCATGGCCCTTTTACGAGCTCCTCGTGGTCTCGGATCTACCTTTAAAATCGGACCACTTCATGAGCAAGCGCAAGGCATTGATCGAGTGATCAGCGATCCCACTTTTGTGAAATACATTTTGGTGGCTCGCCCTGAAGATCTGCCTGTGAACGAAATGATGGAACTCGGCGAGAATCTTAAAAAAGAATTCAATGCCGATATTTCCGTGATTTGTAATCAGATTTCAAAATCTGGATTGAGCGATGTGGAGAAGTCACTACTCGCTAAGAACATTCATGATCCAGGAGCGTTGGAATTTTTAGATTATTTGCGATTCCGTGAAGATAGTCAGTTGAAGCAAATGCATCGATTAAAAAAATGGTCTGGCGATTTTATCGGAATCACTCAAGTTTTAAAAAATGTTCGTGGCCAAGAATTACTCGAAGAGATTTTACCTCAGTTGGAGAAAAATTGGGATTTGACAAGCTCTTAACCACAAAAAAAGTTTTGATCTGCTGCGGATCCGGCGGCGTTGGAAAAACCACGCTCTCGGCAGCGCTAGGCGTGCGTGCGGCAGAGCTCGGTAAAAAAGCAATTGTTCTCACAATCGATCCCGCTAAACGTTTGGCCAATTCTTTGGGTTTCGATAATTTCAGCGAACCAGAAAAGCGCGTTGTTGCAGATCAGTTTCCCGGAGAGCTTTATGCCGAGATGCTTGACATGAAACACACCTTTGATGATTTCATTGTCAGACTTGCGCCATCGCCTGAAATAGCAGAAAAAGTTTTGAAAAATCATGTTTACCAGCAACTCTCAACTGCTTTGAATGGTTCTCAGGAATACACTTCGCTTGAAAGACTTTTGCAGCTGGTGAATTCCAATAAATTTGACATCGTGATTTTAGATACACCGCCCACCAAACACGCTATCGATTTTTTAATGGCGCCCTCTAAAATTCATACGCTTTTTCAAGATTCCATTATGAAGTGGTTTATGATGCCGTTCTCAACGATTGATAAATTGAGTTTGGGGTTGATGAATCGTGGAACGAAAGTCGCATTTAAATTGCTCGAAAAATTTATTGGCGCGGAATTTCTTACCACCATTGGAGATTTTTTTAGTTCTATTCGTGATTGGCAAAAGGCGCTTCGTGATCGGACGGCGGAAGTTCATCGCCTGATGACATCAAGTTCCACCGGCTTCATTTTAGTCACGGGTTTTAATTCGGCCAAGATTGAAGAAGCAAGATACTTCGAAAACAGTCTTAAAAAAGGCGGCTACGAGCTTTCGGCAATCATAGTCAACCGCGCCTTCCCTCAATGGAACACTCCGATGAATTTAATGGGCGGAGTGGGAGATAGCGGGAGTGCGAAAGACTTGGTGGAGGAAGGTGATTTACCTCCTGAGCTGCATCCTGCATTTATAAAGCTTCGTGATCATTACGAAGCTTTGCGGGCTTTTTATGAAAATCATCAACAAGCTTATAAAAATTTCGAGATGGATTTACGTTCTCAAATCCTTTTCGTTCGACTGCCAGATGTAGATCAAGAAATTAATGACATCCAAGGTTTGCAAAAACTAGCCGCAAAAATCAGTTCAGCTCCGGAGAGAAAATAGGCATGCGTGAAATTCTGAAGTCAGCGGTTCTCATGTCTGGGATTATTTCTGGTTTTGGATGTGCACAGAAAGAAATTCGAGCGGTCTCTCCTCGTGAAAAATCACTATATGAAACTGGAATCAAGCTTCATAGCGACGGTGCTTTTAAAAAATCCGAAGAATCTTTGACTTTATTGCTAAAAGAGTTCCCGGTCACCCGCTGGTTATCTAGCAGTTATTATGTTTTAGGATTGGACCAAGAAGCTCAGGGTAATTTTCCCGACGCCATTGAAAACTTCAGGCGTGTGGTTGATTTTTATCAGGGGATTCATACTCGGGACGAGGCTGAAGCGCTTTATCACATGGCGCTTTCTTATGACGGTTTAGGCGACACTCCCCGGAATGATGAACGCCAGGTTCTGACACTTTTGCAACTTCAGCCGGGATTGAAATATCTTTCTCTGGAAATCTCGCAGGCGGAATGGCCCGCGAGATTAGCCGCTGCTTATGCGCGCGAAGGTTTGACTGAACAAGCAAAAGAATATTCTTTGATCGCAGAAAAAGGTCTTAGGCGAGTCAAGGCTTCCGGAAAACCCAATGTTCAAAAATGGTTGCCCAAAACTTATTACAGCATGGGCCATATTCCTGAGGCACAGCTTCATTTTAAAACGACCTCGGAAATAACTCAGTTTTTTATTTTATTAGATAACTCTCAAGGATGGCTTTTGTTAGCCGCTCAATCTAATGCGACACCGTGGAGCGTGAAAGCTTCAACCGAATTAAAAGATTCTTATCAAAAAATTTGGGAGTTCATCGATAAATTGCCAGCGTTAAACGAAGCTGATCCAATATTGTCAGCAAAACAGCAGCAAGAAAATCAGCGCGCTCTGGCTTCAAGGTTGGACACATTACTACAGAATTTAAAAATACTTCGTTCACCTTCAATCCCTGAAGTTCCCGAAGATGCCAACGTCACGGATCTTTTCGCTTTTCTGCAGGACGTGCAAAAAAGAGTAGATATTCTTATTGGGACGCGAGACGTTCAGGATCAGAATTTGATGAAAAAGGCGAAATCTAAACGCCCTAAAAAATGAAACCGTTTCTAAAGTTTGCGAAAGGGTTTTCTCACGGATTTTCTGCCTACTTCAGGGGTTTGGCTTTTTCAATAAAGGAAAAGTCTTTAAGAAGAGTAGTCGCCACATCAGTGCTGGCAAACATCGTTATTTTTGCGGTAATTCTAAAACTTCTCTTCGGAAAAATGACATTGTTTTTATCTGCTCATTTGTCTCTGCCTGTCTTTTGGTATCAATATATTCTGTTCTACAGCGCTAAGTTTCTGGCGACCATTTTCGTTTTTATCATCTGTGTGTTCATCGTTTATTTGGTCTCTTCCGTGCTTCTGATGGGTTGGGGAAAATATCTTTCCATGCAAACCCTCAAGTTAAAATTTCAGTTTCTAGGCTCATTAAAAGCTCACGTTCGCGAAGGCCATGGTGGAGTTTCAATTGGGCATTCGATCTTAAAAGCCGTGATCATCACGGTCCTTAGCGGATTGGGGTTTTTGATTGCACTCGTGCCCGGGCTCGGATGGTCGGGTATCATGTTGTCGAGTTTAGTTCTGACGTTCGATATGATGGACTATGGCTTTGAAAGCGGAGGACTAGGCCGAGTGTTGACAATCAAGGAAAGATTGTCATTCTTTAAACTTCACTTCCCCCATATCCTAGGTTTTGCGTTTGGGTTGACTGCTATCATGGCAGTGCCGGTGATAAACGTTGTCATGCTTCCGAGCAGTGTGGTGGCGGCAAACTTTTTGCTCGCAGAAATCAAAGGACCTATTGAAAGATCTAATCCATAAAAAGATTCAAAAAAATAAAGTCAAAATAGATCTGTGGTGGGAAGCCAAATGTAAAAATCTCGATTTTCCGATCTACACATCAGTGGATATCAGAGACGGCGGAGAAAAGCTCGCTAGTGTTGATGCTAATATTTTTCCCGCAGGCTTCAATAATATCTGTGATGTCGATATCGAAGCTGATCAAGGTCTTATAAAAAAATATCTTCTTAGCCATTACAAACGAACCGACTTAAAAATTCTTCTTCTCAGTGAAGAGCACACTTCAAATAAATATTATTGGGAAAATGTTTACACATTGAATGAACTTCTGCGCTCGGCAGGTTGTGAAACGAGAGTTGCCGTGCCCAAAGAGTTTGACGGTATTTTTCCAGTGACTACCCCTAAGGGCGCGAACATCGAAGTTTATTCTGCCCATCGTGATGGGCACGGAGTTAAAACGTCAGATGGTTTTGTTCCAGATTTAGTGGTCAGCAATAATGATTTCAGTGATCCTTACGATTCTTGGTACAATGGGCTTCAAGTGCCGATGAATCCTTCTCACGAGTTGGGCTGGTTCAGACGTAAAAAGAGTGATCACTTTACTTTTTATAATAAAATTGCAGAGGAATTTTCCCATTTGATCGATGTTGATCCTTGGACATTCACCGTCAAAACTGAATTGGCGCAAGTTGATTTTTCTGATGATGCTTCTGTTGAAGTACTAGCGCGCAAGACGCAAATGTTCATTGATGGACTAAAGTCGAGGAGCAAAGATCCGGTGGTGTTTATAAAAAACAATCGCGGAACTTACGGCATGGGAATTCTCAGTGTTAGATCTGGTGAAGAACTTTTAAGCATGACCGGCAAAGAGCGTAAGAAAATGGGTTACTCCAAAGGTGGATCTCAAGTTCAGGAAGTAATATTGCAGGAAGGCATTCCCACCGAAATTTCTAGCGAAGGTTCAACTGCTGAACCCGTGATCTATCTCATTGGTTGCGAGCTTGCCGGCGGATTTATGCGCACGCATAAGGACAAAGGTCCTACCGAAAATTTAAATAGCCCGGGCGCTGTCTTCAAAAGGCTCTGCATGTCAGATCTTTTGGTCAATGGCGAAACAACTCCACTTGAAAATGTTTATGGAATGGTGGCGCGCATGAATGTTCTCGCCATTGGTCTAGAAGCTCAAGCCGTGGGAGTAAAACACAGTTCTCTATAAGCTTAGGATTTACTAAGAGTTAACCCTCTCATTTCCCTTTGAAAATCCGATAAGTTTTCAGAGGGCAACACTTGTTAAAAAAATATCTGACTTATGGATTTTTCATTTTCTTGCTTTTGGGGGCCCGCCCGCTTTCGCGCGGTTTTTCTGAAGAACATTCTCTTGGATCCCAACGTTCCGCCAATAGATATATCGCTGAAGCTTCATCAATTGAATTTGGAACGAGTGTGATCACGTCTCCTATTCCTGATTTTTCCTGCTTTGTGAACAACGTTGAAATTCCAGACTTCAAGCTCGAGTCTATAACTCGAAATCCTCAGGGAAGTCCCGCGCAACTCAAAGCTTTGGCGCATGAACTTGGCGAGACTTTAATGGAAATAAATTTAAAAAATTCCAAGTATA
Source organism: Oligoflexia bacterium (assembly GCA_043732305.1). Classification (GTDB taxonomy): domain Bacteria; phylum Bdellovibrionota; class Bdellovibrionia; order JABDDW01; family JABDDW01; genus JAYTHU01. The sequence continues at coordinate 118,511 of JAYTHU010000062.1, read as the reverse complement.
ATCCTGAAATTAAAAAAGCTCTTGATTACGAAATAAAAGATCTGGCGCTCATTCTTAAAGTTCAATCGATTGCAGATTTAGCGGTTTATGGACTTCAAGAATGGAAAGATGTTTCTCCAGAATTTAGCACTCTTAGTGGTACCTGTCGGCCAGCTTGGCAAAATAGAATAAATTTTCTCTTATTAGAGTTGAACAAACAAATGGTTGAGTACAAATTAAAATCATCGACGGTTCAGGAAAGAAACACGCAACGGCGAAATCGGATATTTTCTGATGTTTACCTTATTGCGAAAACTCGGTCTCAGATCGAAAGACTTTCAGCCATTCGAATGCGTCTGGCTCGTGGAAATATTCGTAGCACGATCGATGACCTCGGACATTCTGCTTCTCAAGGTCTGGGCCCGTTTCCGCCCGAAGACGGTTATGAAACTTACATAGAAAATCGTGCTTTGGGTTTTGAAAATCTTAAAATCGAGAAAGCAAAAATAGAAAAAAATCTTCTGGAGGCAAATATTGTTTTCACGGCGCCAGAACTTTTTCAGCCGAAGTCTCTCATTGATTTGAAACCAGATTTCATGGGTGGTGATAAATCCATCAGTATGATGGAGCCGAGTAAGCTTTATGAACGGCTCGATAATTTTATGCATCGAGGTGATCTCAAAAACCAAGATGCATCTTATTGGAAACAATTTGTAGAAGCTCATTTTGTGCCTCTAAGTTCGATACTCATTCAGGAACTCAGTTTACTATCAAAGCAAGCGATTGGAGAATTGACGGATGTGTGCATCGAGCCACCTTCCAATTTTTACGGAAACAAAGAACTTATCAGTATGGCTGCTGGCGAAGTATTAAAAAGTCTTCCAGGCGTAAGTAGAGATGACATATTGCGAACATATAAACCAATGTGTGAATTTCTCACAAAAGAAGAAAATATTAATATCCTGGAGAAAGACCTCCTGCACAACACTGCTATCGCTGGAACTTATATTGGAATCCCTGCCCTATTTTTTCCGATGGGAAGAGTTTTGACAAAGGGAATTGCTGTCGCCTCAGAAGCTGGCGAGGCGGCTCTTGTTTATCGAATGGCACAAATTGGAAGTACCAAGAGTTACTCATTTATAGAAAAAACTGCCGGTGCGGCATTTCTAAGCGATCTTGTGGCGCAAACGACCCTCAACGGTTTGAGCATCATGTCCAATCGCTATGATTTGGAAATAAAAAATCTTTTTCTGATGAAAGCTTTTGCAAAGGGTAAGAACGCCACTGAAGTTGAAGTGATGAAAGGTCAGATCGTCGATCAAATATTAGCGATGGGATTAGAGCTCCGAGCTAAACGGGAAGCCGTGCAAGATGTTGTTGCGCTTCCTGCGGCTTCTCTGCTTTTTGCTGGATTCACTCGAATATTGAATGTGGTATCTGATCGATCATCACTAGTGGCCATCTCTAAAGCATTGAAACAATTTGATGCGGGCAGCGGAGCCGAGCAGACATTACGAAATCTTTATGCGGCTCAAAAGGGTTTATCCACGGCTCAGATTAATCTTACTGATTACAATCAATGGGTCGCCGCACTAAAAAGATCAGTTCAAAATCAAGATGCTACGTTGCAGATCATTGCGGAAACTAGGGCGAGTCCTCTGGCGCAAGGATTGCCCGCAACCAATCTAAGTTCTGCAAACAACGCACGAGTGTTTTCGATTCAGAAAAATTTAGCGCAACAGGTGGCACGCGTTGAAACGCGAGAACTCGCTCTAGCCAAGCAGAAATACTTGGCCACTATTCAAAGAGATTTGAAGATCGGAATACTTAAAATCACAACTGGCGATTTGAAACTTTTAGAAACTTGGTCGGATCCAAATGCCATTGGGATTATGACAATTGTAAAAAATCGAGCACAGAGATATATCGCGGACGGTTCTAGCGAATCTCTCGCTTGGCGAAAAGCACTGAATGAAGAATTGGGAAATGACTCACTAATGTTGTGTGAAGGAGCGTGTAGCGTATGTCCAGCAAATATAAGGTGATCACCTATTCCGTGATGTTTTCGATTGCGGCTCTCTTGGGATTAATGTTCGAGGTCTTTCTCTCGACCGACACTTCGAGAATTAAGGCTTCAACGGAAAAATTTTTACCTCCTGGCGGAATAGAAATACGTGAGCCGAGCTCCATTTCTAAAACTTTTATTTACAGTGATGTCGGCGCGGGCATTTTACTGATGGCGCAGAAAGACAATCTTATCAACAGCGTCGACATTGAAAGACATAATTATGATTTGGATATCGTGATGGAGAATTTTATAATCAAAGGTGAAAATAACTCTTCCGTTTCATTCTGCGGATATTTTGATACCACTAGTTTTGAATTCGAAGCTGAAGGCGTGATGGTCGAAGGCGAAAGACCCACTCTCACTCTGGAAGCACCATGCTCTATTGGAGCTAATGCGAAATACCTCTCGCCGGTTCATTTCCCCTTGAAGGAAATTACCAGTGGTCATCCCGGTGATTCCGAAATGAAATTCCGCTCCCAAGGCAAGCTTCTCAAAGTCATCGTCAAGGATTGTCCTCCCCAGTGGCCTTCAAATTGGGTTTTAAGAAAAGTAACTATGACAAGCTCTAAAGACTCTTCGAAACATCTCGAAGTGCCATCTTTTGAAGCAGGGATGGGGCATCGCAGCCAAATAGTGATGCGATGGTAAACTTATCTTGCAAGTCTGGCCCTATTCTAATTAAATTTTAGTATGAATTCAGCTGCCATCGACCTCGGAACAAATAGTATAAAAATTCTCATTGTCAGAAGAGATGCTGATGGACACATGCATGTGCTCTTTCGACATCGCGCGGTCGTACGTCTTGGCGAAGGAACTTTTTCTAAAGATGGAAAAACGAATAAGTTGTCCAAAGAAGTTCAGGCTCGCACACTCAAAGTTTTTCAAGATTATGCCAAATTTTTGGAAGCCTACAAAGTAGATGTGGTCCGAGCAACTGGAACCAGCGCTTTGCGTGAATCCAAAAATGGCGCCGACTTTGTTAAAGAAGTCAGAGATAAAACTGGAATAGCGCTGGAAGTTTTGCCCGCAGTAGAAGAAGCTCGCCTGATTGTCAAAGGCGTTTCGAGTGAAATGCCGCTTCCAAATAAGTCCGTTTTATTTATTGATATTGGTGGCGGCAGCTGCGAAATCTCCAGTGTTAAGAAAACTAAAATTGAAAAATTTGTGAGCTTGCCACTGGGTGCTGTGCGGCTAACCGAACTTTATCTGCCGCAATCAAAAGCACAAGTAGAGCAACTAAAGAAACTTGATCATGCTATCTTAAAATCTTTGAAAGACAATTGGCCAAATCCAGAAAAATATAAGTTAGCATTGGGCTCTGCTGGAACCATCCGCGCGCTCGGTCGCATCGTGAGTAAAACTGAACTTACCGAAGACGATCGCTTAATCAATGCGGGCCAGCTTGAGCGTGTTTCTTTAAAAGTGGCCAAGATGTCAAGAAAAGCAATCGCAGCTCTCCCTGGAGTGGATGCCAAGCGCGCTGAAATTTTAGTCGCGGGAACCCGGGTTCTTAACCAGATATTTAAGTATTTTAATATTGCAGAGATGAAAGTTAGTCAACGCGGTCTGCGCGAAGGTTTACTTATTGATCTCTTTGAGAAACCACAACGGCCTTTAAAAAAAACTCACGCTGAAGAAGATAATTCTAAAAAAGAATTCTTGCTCAATGTTTCCCGTAGATACCATTCGAATCAATCCCACTGCCAACAAGTTTGGAAACTCGCCAGCCAACTTTTTGATGAGTTACTTCCTGTTCATGGAATCCCGACAAAGTTTAAAAATTATTTAATGGTGGCAACTCTACTGCATGACCTTGGTCACTACATCAGTGACAACAGTCATCACAAGCACACGTATTATATTATTCGTAACACGGATTTTAATTTCCTAAGTGATCGCGAGAGACATGTGGTTGCTACGCTTGCGCGATATCATCGCAAGAGCCCGCCAAAACTTGAGCATGAAGGATACAATGTTCTTCCGCCTGAAGATCAGAAAATGGTCACGGCTCTTGCTTCCATTTTGCGTTTGGCCGACGCGCTTGATGCCCCACATGATCAAAGTGTGAAATGGCTGAAATGTCAGTGGGGGCCGGGTCACGTTCGTATTGGCGTCGATTTAAAAGTTCACGGGACGATTGATAACGTGACCATTCGCGAAAAAGCCAAACTGTTTGAAACAATTTACAAGGTCAAAATCGTGGTTGTCCCGCTTGACCAATTGAAGTTTTCCAAAATTCCCAATTCACAAATTATCGCAAACAAGTAAGAAATGCGCGATGCGCTATACTTGCAATTAGATTGCAAAAATCCGCCACCGGACGTTACATAGGGGAGGTTAAAACCAGTAAGGATTCATTATGTCAAATGACTCAGCTTCTGAGACAAAACGTTATACTCCAAAACCTGATTGGTTAAAAATCCGTCCACCTTCGCACGAGAATTATTTCGAAGTAAAAAAACTTTTGAGAAGTTTAAATTTGTACAGTGTTTGCGAAGAAGCCAAATGTCCAAACATTGGCGAATGTTGGGCTGGTGGAACGGCCACCTTCATGCTGCTCGGCGATGTGTGCACCCGTGGTTGCAAGTTTTGCGCAGTCAAAACGGGTAACCCGCGGGGTAAAGTTGACGTCGACGAACCTAAAAAAGTCGCCTACGCCATTTCACAATTGAAATTAAAATATGTCGTGATCACAAGTGTCGATCGGGATGATCTTCCAGATCATGGGTCAGCACACTTTGCAGAAACTGTTAGCGAACTTAAAATTCGTGACCCTAATCTCAAGATAGAAGTGCTCACTCCCGACTTCTTGGGCCGTCGCGATTGGATCACAAAAATCGCAAAGGCAGCTCCTCACGTTTACGCTCACAATATCGAAACCGTAGAAAGACTTTCTCCGAAGGTGCGTGACCCGCGTGCGACTTATAAGCAAACCTTAGATGTTCTCACAATTGTCAAAGAGGAAAATCCTGAATGCTACACCAAGTCTTCAATCATGCTGGGTCTTGGTGAAACAGATGAAGAAGTCACGCAAACTTTAAAAGATTTGCGATCGGTTGGATGTGATGTGGTGACATTTGGTCAGTACCTGCAGCCAACACAAAGACATTTGAAAGTTAAAACTTTCGTGACGCCTGCAAAATTTCAAGAATGGAAAGATGTCTCTGATAAAATGGGTTTTATGTACGTAGCCAGCGGACCAATGGTTCGCAGCAGTTACAAGGCAGCGGAATATTTCGCAGAAGGCTTGAGGAAAATTAATGGCAACTGATTTTAAACTCCCCGAAATGGGCGAGGGTGTTAACGAAGGTGAACTTGTTCGATGGTTGGTAAAAGTGGGTGACACTGTCACGCACGATCAACCCTTGGTTGAAATGATGACCGATAAAGCCACTGTGGAAATTCCAAGCCCTGCGACTGGAAAAGTAACAAAGCTTGTTGCAAAAGAAGGTGACATGGTCAAAGTAGGCCAAGTTTTACTTTCACTTGACGGCGCTGCGGACTCTCAGTCAGCTGCTAAGCCAGAAACTAAAACAGCAGCAGCTCCAGTAAAATCCACTAGTGCGGCGGAAATAAAAACGCAAGCTCCCGTTCAGGCCGCACCTCAGCCGGCCGCACCTCAGCAAGCAGCCTCACAAATTTCCCCTCCCGTTGCGGGCGCGGATGTTCTCGCCACTCCAAGCACTCGCCGATATGCGCGTGAAGCCGGAGTCGACATCAATAGTCTTCCTGGTTCTGGTCCTGCTGGCAGAGTCACTCGTGACGATGTCATGAAAGTTGCTGGCACTGGTGTTGGCGCAGTTTCTGATGGACCTCCATCGGTGGCTAGATCTGCTTACTCTGCACCCGCAACTCCCGTGACTGCACCCGCTGTTAATAAAGGTCCTCTCAAACCTTTGCCAACTTATGGCGGAGTCGCTGGAGATCAAACAGAAATCAGAACACCATTCCGTGGCATTCGAAAAAAGATTGCCGAAAATTTAGTAAAATCAAAACTCACCATTCCGCATTTCACTCACATGGATGAAGTGGATGTGACCGAACTCGTGAAGTGGCGCGCGTCTATGAAAGATGAAGCCGCTCAATATGGAGTCAAGCTCACGTACCTTCCTTTCATTATGAAAGCGATGGTCACGACCATGCGCGAGTTTCCTGCTTTCAACAGCATGCTCGATGATGCCACTCATGAATTGGTTCAAAAGAAATATTACAACGTCGGCTTTGCTGCAGACACCGCTGATGGATTGCTTGTTCCAAATATTAAAAACGTTGAAACAAAAAATATTTTGCAATTGGCGAAAGAGATAGTCACGCTCGCAGAAAAAGCACGTGCGGGAAAACTTGCTCCTGATGACATGAGAAATGGAACAATCACTATCACTAACATTGGAAGCATCGGTGGATTGTCAGCCACTCCAATTATCAATCCACCCGAAGTGGCGATCATTGGCATTTATGAAATCGTAAAAAGGCCCGTTGTGATCAATGATCAAATTGTGATTCGCGACATGATGAACATCACCGCAACTTGTGATCATCGCGTGATCGATGGGGCAGAAGCTGCGCGCTTTTTGAAGAAACTCAAAACTCGCATTTCCAATCCACAATCTCTTGTCATGGAAATGATTTAAAACGAAAGTGAGTCTTGATGAAACAATTTGATGTTTGTGTTATTGGTGCCGGACCTGGTGGATATGTGGCGGCGATCAAAGCTGCTCAGCTTGGCAAAAAAGTTGTAGTGATCGAACGGGATAAAGTTGGAGGCGTTTGTTTAAACGTCGGATGTATCCCCTCAAAAGCGATGATCACTGCTGCGGCCAATTATGACAAAATGAAATCGGCTGATAGCATCGGGATCACTTACTCCGGTGTGAAGGTTGACATGCCCAAACTTCAAGAGTGGAAGATGACCGTGGTGAATAAACTCACTGGCGGCGTCGCTCAACTTTTCAAAATGAATGGCATTGAATCCATGGAAGGTGAAGCCAGCTTCACTTCGCCAACGGAACTTCAAGTGAAGAGCAAGGGCTCAACTGAAACAATCAAAGCAACTAATTTTATTATTGCTACCGGTTCTAGGCCCATTGAAATTCCTGGATTTGCATTTGATAAAATAAATGTTCTTTCCAGCACCGAAGCTCTTGATTTTGCCGAAATGCCCAAACGCCTTTGCGTGGTGGGTGGAGGATACATTGGACTTGAGATTGGAAGTTATCTCGCAAAATTTGGAGCTGAAGTTATTATTTTGGAGGCCGGCTCTGCACTCTTATCCGGAGTTGTAGACGCTGACTGCGTGAACGTGGTGGCACGTAAGCTCAAGAAAAAAGGAATTAAAGTTATCACTGGGGCAAAAGCTCTTGGATATAAAAAATCAGGCAAAGAACTGCAAGTCGAAATCCAAACAGAAAAAGGTAAAGAATCTATCGCTTGCGATAAAATTCTTGTGACCGTTGGAAGAAAACCAAATAGTGATCAACCTGGATTGACGAAATTGGGACTCAAGATGGATCCACGCGGAATCATTTTGGTCGACAAGCAAATGCGCACCAGCATTCCGCATATTTTTGCAATTGGTGACGTCGCAGGACAGCCAATGTTGGCGCACAAAGCAAGCCGCGAAGGAATCATTGCGGCGGAAGTCATTGCCGGACATAACGTTGTTTTTGATAACAAAGTTATTCCTGCCGTTATTTTCACTGACCCAGAAATTGCTAGCGTTGGTATGACTGCAGATGAAGCGGTAAAAGCGGGATTTGAAACCACCACTGGCCAATTTCCTTACGCTGCCAATGGCCGCGCACTTTCAATGCAGGACACAGAAGGCTTCATTAAAATTATCGCAAACAAGAAAAACCAAGTTGTCTTGGGTGTGCATATTGTTGGTTATGAAGCGAGCAATCTGATTTCTGAAGCGGCTCTAGCAATTGAGATGGGCGCTACTTTAACTGACATTGCGAACACCATTCATCCCCATCCAACATTGCCAGAGATGATGATGGAAGCCGCCGAAGCCGCTCAAGGACAAGCGATTCATATTTTTGTGAGACCTGAGCGTGAGCGCGTGCCCAGAGCGAATGCATAATAAGGCATAAAGATGTTGGAGATTATTGATCTTGGCCTTATTGATTATAGCTTAGCGCTTGAAATGCAAAAAGCTCAGGTCAGTGCGCAGATGGAAAGGATTTTTGTCTGCGAACATCCTTCCGTCATCTCAGTGGGGCGTGCCCGCGATGCGGTGTCAGATATTCTCTCTTCCACAATTCCACATTTGGATGTTGAGCGCGGTGGCAAGTCGACTCTCCATATGCCAGGGCAAATTGTGGTTTACCCCATCGTGAATTTAAAACTTCGAGGCTACGATCAAGTTCAATGGTTGCGATTTTTGGAAAAAGTAATCATTGAACTGCTCGCCGATTTCAGAATCACCGCTACCACAAACGGTAAAGAGGCGGGCGTGTGGGTGGGTGAAGGGCGGCGAAAGATCGCAAGTCTCGGTATTGCTGTAAAGAATGAGATGTCGTTTCATGGACTCTCTTTAAATGTATCCCCAGATTTAGATTTGTACAAAAATCTCAAACCCTGCGGTTATGAAGCCAGCGTCATGACTTCAATGGAAAAAGAAATTACTCCTGAGTACTGGAAAACCTGGAAACTTACCGGAGAAAATCTCATGCACCGAGTGCGCTTGCGCCTGGCTGAAGTTTTGGAAGAGGAAATATAAAATGCAGAGAGTAAGAAGAGTATTTAAATTCACTCCAGGAAGATCAACACCAACGACAAAATTCTTTGTCTTTTTGTCCATGGTTCTCAATCTTTTGATTTACTACTCTGCTGGTGTGGCCGCTCCCTTGTTTTTTAGAAATCTCGCAGATCGTCGACAAGCAGCTTTTTTAGCTGGCGGACTTTTTTCTCTGACCGCAATGCGTGCACTTCGATTGAGTATTTCTCGTCCTTACGCCCGGCCCATTAAAATATTTTTCGGTGATCTATTACTGATCGAATTTGCATTCTGGGTCTGGAGACTTTTCGATGTACGCCCTCTCGGCGAAGTGATGATCTTCGGAATCTCTGCAAGTTTCATCCACCCCTTGATGTCTGGACTTTATCTTATTTCTTGCGCTGTCCTCTTCTACGCTGAATGGCACTGGATGCGCCTTTCTCTAGCTCGCCAATGAGGGTGATATTTCCTCTAATATTGTTTGCGCTTGGATCAATTCTCGAGTTTTGGGGAGGAGGGAAATGGGTACTCCCCGGGGTCATAATTACGGGCTTTGAAATTCTGATTATTATTCAAACAACTTTAACTATGATCAAAATAATACCGCAAAAGTACAAACTTCTTTTGCTTGTTCCAATTGGAATTGGCGGCGGTGATCTTTGTTATGGGTTATCAAACTATGCTTACAAACTTAATTTTCCCAATCAGATCGGTTCTCTGACTTATGTTTTCCCGTATCTTGTTTCAATGACTATTGTTGCCGCATTCATGACTCGATATTTGTTACAGATTTCATCTAAACACGCGTTCTTAATCTTCAGCGTTGTTGGGTTTCCTTTTTGACTTTAAACTCTTATCTTATTATTTACCCTGCTCTATTTTTGAAATTGCCAGCACTTGGTTTGCCTATGAAAGTTCTGACAGTTGTCTTTACGTTTGTGGAAAGTTATATTGTGAGTTTATCAGCAGTACTATTGGTTTTGTCTGTAAGCAGGGTTATCCAGATTGCACTTTTTGGCATCATAATTACTCACATTTCAGATATCGCCATCCGATCTCAAAGTGTGGATATTAAGTTACTGGGAATGACTTTTTTTGAAAACGGGTGGTGTTTTGGACTGGCTTTGATGGCGACATCGGCTCTTCTCGCAAATAAGCTAATTCAAAATCGTCCTGGATACTCGCCGGCAACTTTTTGGAAAACTGAGCTTGGGTTGACTCTGCCGCTTGGAAGTATAAAAGGGTTTACAATAGGATTTATTATGGCGAGCCTGATTGCTTTGTGGGTTTCACTTACTTTACTTATTGATCAGATCCATGGAGCTAGTGCCGTATCTAGTACACTTTTGGTAGCAGTTGGAATTTTTGGCGCTTCAACCTGTGGAGCAAACATATTAACTGCAAGACTTAGTGAGATTGCTCTCACTCTTGAGGCGAATGAAAATTTAAAAATTACAGCTTCGAGATGGGGACTGCCTAAAGAAATCTCCGTAATCTCAAATCAATATCAGCTGATTTATGAAGGACTAAAAACTGAGCGTGATCGCGCATTAAACTTATCCTCGAAATTGGCTCATGATATTAAGTCTCCGATTGCGGCTTTGAGTGTTGCCAAATTTCTTTTGGCTGAAGTTGCTAATACCGAGAAGTCGACAAAGCCTAAGTTAACTAAAATAATAAATATTTTAGAAATGACATCTGGGGTTATCCAAACGCTTTCAAATGACTTACTTGCAGAGCGAAAGCGGGTTGTGGGCCTTGAACTCCTTGATTTGTCTTTAGAAAGATCAATTCAGCTCGCTCAGTTAGCATATCCTCTTAGAAAAATAATGTTTGAGCGAGACTCTGAGTTGCCAGCCTTGTACGTTAATGGCTTAGGCCGAACCGTACAAATTTGATCAATAATGCGATTGAGGCTTCGCCAGATGAAGCGCCAATACAAATTGCTTTAAAGCGAAAAGGTTCAACGTGCTTGCTTTCCGTTTAAGATTTTGGAACAGGCATACCAGAAAGAATATTAGAAAAAATAAAAAGTGGTATCTCTGTAACGACAAAAGAAAGTGGGAACGGCATTGGCATTTCCTCTCTTTTCAGTTGGGCAGAGCATGAAAAATTGAAAGTAACAATTTTATCAAGTACCGATGGGGCTGCGAAGGGCACCATCATAAGTTTGGAGATCCCCATATGAATGATAAAAAAATTAGATTGGCGTTGCTTGGTGCAAGTCGAATTGCTGCAAGGGTTTTACCTTATATAAATGCCGTGAGTGAAATAGAAGTCGTTGGAGTGGCTGCTTCAAGCTTAGATCGAGCTAAAGAATTCTCACGAGAGCAAGGGCTAACTAAGGCTTATGCCTCTTACGATCATGCCTTAAATCAAGCGGATATAGATGCGGTTTATATTTCCGTTTTGAGCTCGGATCACTTTGCTTTGATCAAAAAATCTCTGATGGCAAATAAACATGTTCTTTGCGAGAAACCGATAGTGCTTACCGCTATTGAGGCTTCAGAAATCACGGCACTAGCCTTGAGTAAAAATCTCGTTTTGCTTGAAGGTTTTATGTACCGTTTTCATCCCCACATAAAGTTTCTTCAAGATCATATTTCTTCCGGGAGTATCGGTGAGATAAAGTCTTTGCAACTTTCTTTTTCCTTTTTGTTGGGAACTCAAGGCAGAAAGCGAGGTCTGAGGTCGGGAGGTGGTGGGGCCCTCAATGACCTCGGCTCCTATCTAATAGACTTTGCGACATTAATATTAGGCACAAAAGATCTGCCGCAAATCACTTCGCACGCTAATTTAAATTCGAAAGATCTAGAGGCCGTTGACGAAAAATTTACTGCCGTTCTTGAATACCCGGATGGCATTTTTGCCATGCTTGATGCTTCTGTAAGTACAGTAAGCTCGAATTTATGGGAAATTAGAGGAACAAAAGGATCTGTGGGTGTTCTAAGGTTTGATCCACAAGGAGTTTCTGAAGAGGGAGCCCCTGCTGTGACAATTCAAATCGATGAAGATAGCAACGCTAAGATTACTCCCGTGAGTTCAAATGGTAATTCGATGGAACAATTTCAATTGGAGTTTCAGAACTTTGCTTTCGCCATTCTAAAAAAATCTGATCCGTTTATCTCGTTAGATGAGATTAGATTCAAGACGCAGATTCTAGAAAATATCCGAATTAATTTTCAGTCTTGATCCAAATATACCCACTATTTAACCCCTAATCTTTGTCAGTTGAATTCATTCCGGAAAAGAAGGTATCCAGCGAAATCCAGTAAGGCTTACGGATTGGCGATCAGGGTCTAAAACCAGTACTCTCTCGTTCTTTGAATCATAGACACCAATTGGGGCAAGGTCCCGACATCTGCGTCATCTGTAAAAGCTTGTTGATTGAAGTTAGCGAGTATGAAATTTCCAGAAGACTTTTCATTCTCCTTAAGAGCTTTTATTAAATCTAATTTAGTTTTAGAAGAATTGTCATTGATGTTCATAACTTTCACCGCGACTTTAGAGAACCCATCTGCCTCAAATGCAGCTTTTGCAATTTTTCCGATTTTACTTCGTTTAAAAGATCATCTTGCAAATTTCATCCACCCCTTGATGTCTGCAACCACATAGGTAACTTCTACTCATAGGCGGTTTGCTTACGAACTTTGTCGAAATTTCTGATGAGTTCTGTTAGAAGAAGATCCTTATGAAAAATTTAATATTGCTTCTGCTGACCGTATACTCCTGCCTGGCGTGGTCTTCGAAAAATCCGATTACTCCTTGTGCTTTCACTTTGGAAGAGTTGGCTAGCCTTGATCAAATTCACGGCTCCGTATTCTACACTTCTCACCATAACCAGTTTCCTTCATACAATCGACTTAGAGAGCAATTTGAAAAAACAAGTCCCAGTGAAATGAAGGTTATTCGAGCAAAGTTAAAAGCGGAATCTGGATTTGCTGTGGAGCCTTTGCCTGTCATTATGGACAAAGCCGTCTGGGAGCTCTTGAAATCAGCTGCCGCTCAAAGAGCGCTAGCGGCGAATAAATTTCTGAAAGATATTTACCAAAGTAAATCGCCATTGTTTCTACAAAAGTATCCATCGTTTAAACCGATCTTAGAATCGAGCCCCATGTTTGCACATGAGATCGTGGGCACAGAAGCGGCTAAGAAAAATCCTTTTGATTTCACTCTCGCCATGGACATTATTCTTACGGACAATGCGGATGGCTCTAAAGGTTTTTCAATTTTAGAAGCTGATTCTGGATCTATCGGCGGAAATTTTAGAATGGCACAGGTGAGTCAGGCTCTTGAAGACGCCTGGCCTGAGAGTAATCTAAAATCAGATTTTCTAGATGCTCGTGATGGTTTATTTAAACGAATGGAACTTCATTCGCGAAATGCAAAAATTCGCGGTGGCAGATCTCTTCTTTACACTGAACAAGATCCGGCATTTGAACCTGGCAGCTCAAGTCATTTGCAAGAATGGTTGAACAAGCGCGGAATATTAATCGCAGGTCCATGGAATAAGAAAGACCTGAAGTATAATTATTTGGAGAAAAAATATTATTTCCAGGGTATGCCCATCAAAGATTTATGGCTCGAATATTACACCGAACCTCTTGATCCTCTGTCTCCAGTTTATGAGCGGGTTTCGGAAATGATTAAGAGCGATCCTTTCGAACAATCTCACATGCTTCCTGGATTTTGGGGAAATTGGCTCAATGGTGGATTTAGAAATTGGCGTCAGAATAATCCTCAGGGCATTGAAGTTTTCACAGACAAAGCCATCGCTGCCGCCATTTCCATGTCTGAAAAATTGTACTTGGGTAAGCAATCCCAGTTAAAAAATCTGTACTCAAATATTTTACAAGATTCTCCACACGCCACTCAAAAATTCATAAATAGAGTTTTTGCGGATCAAGCGGGCACAGTTATAAAATCTCGACGTGATAGCGGACAAGGTTCTGGAGTTTATATTGGGCGGGCATTGTATGATGGAAAAACCAAAAATTCTCTCACGTGGTCGGATCTTAAAATCCAGGTAGAAAAAAATCCTCTCGATTGGGTTTACCAACCTTTTATGCAAGAGCAGCCCTTGATTTTAGCCGATGGACGTCGTCGCACTTACGAATTTCGAATCATCACTAACGTCGAGAATGGGGTTCCTCGCGTGGTGGATGCCGTTTACATCCGGAGTTCTGCCGAAGGCACGATGAGAAACATGAGTGGCACGCGCGAGCTGGATGATCTAGATGCACCATCCATAATCCCAGTTCTAATCCCTAAATAAGAGAATTATTTCTTTTCGATATTGATGGCAAATTTCTTAACCCCAACGCCTTTAATGACGTCAATGACACCGATGACGGTGCCGTGGGGTGTGTCTTTATCGGCGGAGATCATGGCTTGGACTTCAGGATTTTTTGCTACCAACGCAGCGGCCATATCTTTCAATTCGATTTCTAAAACTTTTTTACCATTCGCGAAGAGCTCACCGGTTTTTGAAATGGTGATGGTGAGTTCTCCGGCGGCACTTTGATCGGAGCTAGATGCTTTAGGCAAATTCACGTTGATTGAGGGTTTCATGATCATGGGGGTGGTGACCATAAACACAATCAGCAAAACTAAGCACACGTCAACCAGTGGTGTGACGTTTATCCCAGTGATTGGTTCATCATCATTATTTTGTGAGCCGGTGGCCATGATTGACTCCTCTTCTACTTATTTTGATTGTGCGTAGGCAATGCAAAGACGTTTGATGCTTTCAGCACTTGCCATTGTGGATTTCACTTGTTTGATAAAATAGTTGTATGAAGCGACTGCGGGGATCGCGACAAACAATCCAACTGCGGTAGCAACAAGTGCTTCAGAAATTCCTTGCATGACAATCGCTGGGTTACCCTGGCTGCCAGCTAAATCGGAAAACGCACGCACAACGCCTAACACTGTTCCTAACAAACCAATAAATGGCGCGTTGTTTCCTAAGGTGTTTAAAAATCCGAGATTTTTTTCCAGCAATGGTTTTTCCATCAGCAGATAGCCCTCCATAACTTCTTCCATGCCTTCTTTGCCTTTGGTTTCGCGATGTCTCAAAGCAATGTTGAGCATTCGTCCTTCAAGCGAGTCATGATTTTTGCTGAGGTCTTCCAAAACTTTAAGGTCATTGGCTTTCAATGCCTCTTGAGCACGAGCAATGACTTTTTTGCTGATGGCTGTGACTCCGCGCAGATAAATGAAGCGTTCGATGATGACAGCTAGAGAGCATATCGAAAGAAAAATCATGAAATAGAGGATGGCGTCTGAACCGCCTTGTGTCACGGATAGGATCTTCTGCGTCAACATGCTGGGTGCTCCTTTTTTGAACGTTCAATTAAAATTCTAGCAGACCTTCCTTGATCTTGGTAGGATTTCTCATTATGGAAATCTATGGAAAAGAAGCTTCCTGGTGGGGCGAATACATGGGCCAGTACAAAGAGGTCCTGCGCTATGCCCGTGGCGCAAAAGTACTGGATGTTGGTTGCGGTCGAGGTTTCGGAAGTCGCATGCTTTTTGACAATGGGGCGATTGAAGTTCTCGGCATCGACATTAACGAATTCGACATTCATATCGCTAAAGAGAAAAATGGTCGCGATGGTGTTGAATTCAAAATCATGAGTGTTGCTGACATGCCTCTAATCACGGAACGGTTTGATCTCATCACTTGTTTTCAAGTTCTAGAAAGAGTGGCGTCACCTGACAGGCTCATTCAAAACATGTCGAAATTATTGGCGCCTCAGGGTGTAGCGGTTATTTCAACGGTCAATCGGTCCCGCTTTTCAAAGCTTAATGATGCGCCCGCTGATCCCACTCATATTGCGGAATTTAATTATGACGAACTACAGGGTATTTTAAGAAGAAGTTTTTCGCCTGTCGAAATTTCAAATTTTACCTGCACTCGTGCGGATATGAATATGCTGGAAAAAGTGTCACAAAAAGTTATGGGGAAAAATTCTTTTCCTACTGAAAATGATTATGCATTAAAAAATACTCAAGTCGCAGATGGCTCCCTCTTTTATGCCGTTTGTAAAAAAGCTTAATTTGAAAGCCGTTTCAATCATTTCTTATTTTTTAATTGGCTTATTGTTGCTCCAGACGGGATGCTTTTCACCTTCGCCAGTCGAAAAAGGCAGCGTATTAATTTTATCTTTTGCAAATATTTCGGTAGATGAGTTTGGTGAGATAAATTCAGAGGAGCCTCATCTAGAACAATTCTTAAATGAAAGTATTCGATTCACACATACCTATACAACTTCAGTCAGCGATTCCGCAGCGCTTGCGTCAATCTTAACTGGTCTCTACCCATCTGAAAATGGAGTTCATGGAAATGGTCCGTCTAGATACATAGAGGGGATCGTCAGTCTCCCGGAACTTTTGGGACGAGCGAAGAAATCTAGCTTTCTTTTGAGTGGTGGCGCGCCGATCCTCAGAAAAAGTGCGATTAGTCGCGGTTTTAATGAGTTTGATGATGTGGTCCGCATCAACGGAGAGTTTTATTTAAAGGCGAAAGACCTCGTTCAGAAAGCTTGGCCAGTTTTAGAATCTCATATTGGTCATGATAGATTCTTGGGTCTGCTTTATTTTCCCGATCATCTGTTTGAAGAAAATATTTCTAAAGAAAGAAAATTGCAAATTCTCGATGAAGCCATAGGAATTCTTCACGAGCGACTTTCCAAGCTCAAGCAATGGGATGGACTCACAATTATTCTGGTTGGACTTCACGGGTCGGGCCGAACAAATGGTCTCTACGATGATCAAGTTCATATTCCGCTTGTTATTAAACCCGCGAGAAAACTGCGGGATCTTTCACCGTCGTGGAAGGTGGACAGTTTTCTGTCTCTCGCCGATTTGGGAAAAACCCTCGCCAAAATTCTTGATGTGAACTTTAAAAAAGAAAGCGAGCACGGAGTTCATGAATTTTCCAAAGCGCTCGTCAATACGGATTTCTTTTTGCCCAGTGACCGCGTTCTGTTTTCAGAATCAGATATTTTAAATTACAACGGGTGGGGTCCACGTCTTTTTGCCGTGCGATCTGGCGAATGGGTTTTCTTACCCATCGAGAAAAAACTTTTCAATACATACACAGATCGTTTGCAAACCAACGATATCTACAGAAAAGATCCTGGCAATCGCGACCGCATGGAAAAACTTTGGCTTGGTGCAAAAATGGACCTTGGCGATCCTATACCTTGGTATTCAGATATTTATAGCAAACTCAGTGTAGCAAAAACTGCATTTTCTCACTCGTTCACCACTCGAGAAAAAAGAGTGGCTTTTGATGACTACTTCAATAACGGCGGATCTGATTTGCAGGTGATCGAATGGCAGCATCGTTTTCAAAAAGACACTCAAAAAGAAGTGTCGAAAGAAGCCGTCCGTGGCAAATCTAAAGTAAAAGTACAGTCTCAGGACTGTGAAGACGCGGCTATCAGCCTCAATCAACATGACTGGGAAAAGTTAAAAGCAAGCGTGACTAGAGATTGTAGGGATAAGGAGACGCAAGCTTGGATTGCTGCTTATTTAAGTTTCAAATACGGGAAAGTTCGTGAAGCCCCGGCGCTCTATGAGCTTGCCCGAGCGTTCACGGATAAGCGGGCCGAGCAAAAAGAGCTTCAAAGATTTTTCTGGTTGGGCTCGGCACAAATTGATTGGCCTCCAGAACTCCCTTCCACATTTCCAGTTTTTGAATCATTTTCTGGTTTAGTGAAGGATCTGGAATTTATCGAATTTGTTAAGAAAAAACCAACGCTTTGATGAGAGTTTTTTTGTAGAGCCTTTCCGCTATTTCTTTAAGTCTTTGCGGAGGAGCTTGTTTGAGTCCACTCAACGGTGGCACGCGGTCCAGACCATAAATGTGAACAAGCTTAGGTTTAATCATACCAACAACTTCAACCCAGTCATCAACTTCAGACGGTGTCGTGTTGTCGATACTTCCTTGAACAAAGAAACTTTGCAAGATCACATCGTTTAATTTCTTGGTGCCTTGAATAAGGCGCGGGATTGTCATGCGCACAAGCGGCCCGTCGATGAGTTTCAGCATTTCATCATTACCGGCATCAAGTTTAATCATACGCTCATCCAAAAGATTGAGACCTTTGACGGTTTTAGGATCTTGCAAGGTAGATCCATTCGATAAAATAGTGACATGAGCTCCACTGCAAAGTTCATCGCGAACTCTTTTCACTATCTCAACAACTTCTGTGAACTCTGGATAGAGAGTAGGTTCGCCGTTTCCAACTAAAGAAATAGAATCAAGTTTCACTGATTCTTTGGAAAGTTTGACGATATGAGCGCGTAATGCATCCTCAACTTGAATGAGAGTAGGAAATTGCGCTGCTTCACGCATTTGGGACATTTTTAATTTTGTAAAACCAAGTTCGCAGTACGGACAATTGAAGCTACAAATTTTTTCACCAGGTCCCAAAAGATTTACTCCTAGACTTACGCCTAGTCGGCGACTTCTTATAGGCCCGTAAGTGATGCCCCAGCTTTCTGTCAGGGATTTGAGCTCATCGTATTCAGGTGTCTTCTTAGGAAATTCCATTTGTGTTTACACTTTTTGATAATTTTTGGTTAACTATATTTTAGAAATACCCATATACTTATATTGTATTTACAAGAATATACAAATTGAAATCAAGGAGGCTTTATTATGCGTCGCTTAGTTCTACTAATGGTTTTAACTCTATTACCGGCGATGAGTTTTGCGATGGGTGATTCGGGCAATATGCACAACAATTGGAAGGCTCAAGGATATTACGGTTTAGGCGTTGTCAGCCCAAGCGATTTAAATGGAATTCAGCAGACCTTCTCGGGTACTCCCAGTGCTATATCCGCTTCGACCAATTACGGTGGTGGAATTAGCCGTATGTTCGGACATCATTGGGAGCTCATGGCTCGTTTCATGTCCCTCAATGCTAAAAACTTAGCTCCAAACGGCAACGGATTCGAAGTCAATCAGAACGCTGTTTATGGTTTGTTAAATTATTACCTCGTTTCTCACGGTCCCCTGCGTATTTATGTTGGTGGTACTGTCGGTCAGCCTACTTGGACACAGGCGATTGCTCACCTTGGAGGTGTTAACTCTGGCTACTCCGCAGCAAACACTTTAGGTTATGGTGGTCAGGCTGGTTTGGACATCATGTTGGGAGTGCACGTCTCTTTGTTCTTTGAAGCTGGCTACATGGCGCAAAAAACTGGGAATTTGACCAATACGGCTGGAACCGTTCTTTTGAATACAGCGGGTCAGAATGCTGTTGTAGATATGAGCGGATTCAGAGGCCTTGGTGGTTTGAACATTCTGTTCTAAAAATGAAAATCACGCTTTTTCTATTTTTCATTATCAGCCAGGGAGTTTGTTTTACTTCCCTGGCTTCTTTTTCTCCAGATTTTGAAGCTTCGTGCACGATGGCTAAGAAGTTTGAAAACGATCCCAATCCTCATTACAAAATAAACACACTCGACTGGATTAAAACCCAAATAGAAGAACTCGGTTACAAACAGGTTGTCCAGCTTGATGATAGCCTTGCCGTGGAGTTGGGAAGCCGCACATTAGTGATTGGCATTGAAGGGGATGTGGATTCTTGCAAGACCGTCACTGCAATGCTGAAAATATTGAGGCGTTATAAAGACCAGGGCTTAGACACAAAAACAAATGGCATGGTGTTTATATTTTCTCGTCAGCCTATCAATGGCAGTCTAGCGGATGCTTATAAAAAGAAAATCAAAAGCAAAGTTTTTATTAAACAATATATAGTTACAGAAAAAGACTTGCCGCAGATTGCGAGTACCGGCGAGAGCTGGTTTAAATACGATCAAAATCCTGAAAAAATTCTAGGTTCGGAGGTAGCAACTTTTGTAAAAAGATTTGGCCATCCGCAACCAGACCTTAATAAAGTGGTCAATTCGACAGAAGTTAAGAAATTCCAAGAAGGTCTGAAGCAGATGTTGACCGCCTCAAAAAAATGGGGAGCAGATCAATTTGTGCTCTTCCAAGACAAGATCAAAAATCAGCCTCAAAATGACGAAGTGAAAGAGAAGCTTTCTGACCTGCAAAAGCACATCGAGCTCTATGATGAAGTTCGTCGTGGGCTGTGGGAGCGAGCCCAGCAAACCAATGCCCAGATTCATTTTCCTAGCGAAAAGCTTAAAAATGAAATAGGAAAAGGAAGACATAATATCGAAAATATCTTAAAGACCATCAAAGCAGACACGCAAAATATCGAAAAGGATATTCGCAGCTCCTTTGATGAGAATAAGAAGTTTGTCCAAGAAGAATTAAAAGAAAAAGCCATCAGCCAATAAGTTTGGCAGCAAAGCAGTATGACTCAAAAGACATTTGATCCAAAACATCCCAATATTTATGTACACATGCTTCCAGAATATAAAGACTGGATTTACGTGGAAGAGGAGGCTGTTCCTTTTAAAGGAAAGTGGTCTTCACTTTTTGCCGATCCTTCATTGCCTTTGGATTTGGAAATTGGATGCGGAAACGGGTTTTTCTTTGAGAATGTGGTGCGCGATAATCCAGGCCGGAATTTTTTGGCGATGGAACTCAAATACAAACCATTGGTTCAAACCATCCGTCGCGTGAAACGTGTTAATGCTCCCAATGCCAAAGGCATTCGCTACCATGCACGGTTTCTGGATCGCATTTTTGCGCCTCAAGAACTTCACAATGTTTACATTTATTTTCCTGATCCTTGGCCAAAGACTCGGCACGAGAAAAATCGACTTTTGCGCGCGGATTTTTTCAAGAATCTTTTTGAACTTCAGAAATTTGGAATGTGGGTGGATTTCAAAACAGATTCCGCTGATTATTTTAAATTTGTTGAAAGTGAAATCATCAAAACTCCCTACAAAGTTTCTCGTCATTCGCTCGACCTGCATAAATCAGAATGGGCTGCCGAAAATTTCTTCACCGCTTTTGAGAAAATATTTATGGCAAAGGGTCAGCCTATTTTCTACATGCGATTTTCTACCAATACGTTGTAGAAACTGTCACATCGCCTAGAACTTTGGATTGGCAGGAAACTCGCTGGGCATCGGCAAAGTTTTCGCGTTCTTTCAAGGCTTGCTCAAGTGGCCCGGGTGCGGATAAATTTGCTCCGCCCGTTTCAATTTTCATAACGCACTTGTTACAAATGCCCTGACCGCTGCACGAACTTCCCACCGGCAAACCCGCTCTCAACGCAGCAATCATAAGATTGGCATTTTCCATGACTACGGCTGTCTTACCTGATGGTTTGAACGTGATGGTTGGCATGATTCAGCCTCCGTGTTTCACGAGACATTGTCAACTGAGTCGCGCGTTACGCTTGATCGACCCCTCGCAACAGTGCTACTTTGACAAGACAGCAAATGTGCACATATTAGTGGCATATCGAAACAGAATTTAAGCACGCTTTCATGGATCGCGCGCACTCAGGAGAAATTACAATGGAAAAACTTATCATCGTTGGTTCGGGACCCGCAGGATACACCGCGGCAATTTATGCAGCACGAGCCAATTTAAAACCACTTATGATTGAAGGTTTTGCGAGTGGCGGTCAGCTCATGATCACTTCAGATGTCGAAAATTATCCCGGATTTGCCGAAGGTGTGACCGGTCCCGAATTGATGGCTGTGATGCGCAAGCAAGCGGAGAGATTTGAAACTCGTTTTATTACTAAGAATGCAACTAAGGTGGATTTTTCAAAAAGACCATTCAAAGTTTGGGTGGACGACGAAATGCATGAAGCCGAGTCTGTGATTTTGGCTACTGGTGCGTCTGCCCAGTGGCTCAATATTCCAAGCGAAACCCGGCTCATGGGAAAAGGTGTTAGCGCATGCGCCACTTGTGATGGTGCTTTTTTCAAAAAACAAGATGTCGTGGTTGTTGGCGGTGGCGATACAGCAATGGAAGAAGCCAGCTTCCTCACTCGATTTTGTAATAAAGTTTATTTGGTTCATAGACGTGATGTATTCCGTGCGAGCAAAATCATGCAAGCGCGTGTCATGAAGCATCCAAAAATCGAAGTTATCTTTGATACTGTGGTAGATGAAATCTTAGGAGACAAAGGTGTCGATGCAGTCAGACTTAAAAATATTAAAACGGGAGCTTTGAACGAAGTGAAGGTCACTGGTATTTTCATGGCCATAGGCCACAAACCCAACACCAGTGTCTTTAAAGAATTTATTCACACTCAGACCAACGGTTATGTAAAAACTAAACCAGGAACCACACAGACCAACATCCAGGGAGTGTTTGCTGCCGGAGATTTACAAGACAGTATCTACAGACAAGCAGTCACTGCAGCAGGAACAGGTTGCATGGCGGCCCTAGAAGCTGAACGATTTTTAGAAGACCAGGGCGAATAGGTCTAGTTTCCTAAGAACTAGTTGTTAAAAGGATTCGCATCTCTCTATACTTAGTTAACGGGGAGATACGGATGTCTCGAAATACAAAGCAATCAGTAAATACAAAGAAGTTAGTGGATAAGATCGAAAAGATCACTCGTGATAAAATCACGCAGGAAAAAGTCGTTTCGTTGTCAGACTTCCGCCAACTCAAGAAGAAAACCGAAACCCAGACTATTCTTGTCATCGACGATGATGAAACGATGCGTCTGGCTTTGAAGCGCGTGTTTGAATCGGAGGGTTACCGAGTTCTGGTGGCTGCCGATGGAACTCAGCTTTCACAAGTATTGGACGAATCACCTCTGCAACTGATTGTTTTGGATATTGGTCTCCCTTGGATCAACGGTTTTGAACTCGCTAAACTCCTGAAGGAGAATGACGAGCTCAAGAAAATCCCCATTGTATTTATTTCTGCAAAAACGAGTGAATTTGATGTGAAGCGCGGTTTTGAAGTTGGCGCAGATGATTACATCAAAAAACCATTCAATGTTGAGGAAATAAAAGACACAGTTCGCACCCTACTCAAATTGCGCTAAGGCCCGACAATCTTTTAGTCACAGTGCCATTCTAGGTCCGTGATTTCTCACTTTCCCACTCCATCAATGTTAAAGCCGATCTGATAGCTTGCTTTCTTGGCAAAGAAATTGCTTTATAGGCAACTGATCACAAAGGTTTACTTCGTTTTTGAACGAAGTTTTCATAATTTTTTTGGAGGACGCATGTTTCTAAAGCAAAAGAGTCTTATCGCTACAACATTGGCTACTACATTCATCATTGGACAAGTGGGACTTGCCGCAAGGAACGGTTTGACAAGGGAGCCAATCACAAATCAGACATTGATGGAAGATCCCGCTGGCCATGCCGAGGCATGGTTTAAAAACAGCAAAGCTGTGAACCGTATGAGATATGACGTCCGCGGATCTGACTACATGCTGGGAGCAGTCTCCACTCTAGAAGTTTTAATTGGATTGAAAACAGTTGGTGGATTCCACAAACGTTATTTGATTGGCCGCAAACAAGCTATCGCAATTAAAGATGCAACTCGAAAATTAGAACTTTCCAAAATTCAATTGCAAACTGCGGTTGCAGGCGTGAACGCCAACGTGAACAACGCGGACAGCCTTGGTAAACTGGCTACCTTGGACAAGGAAATATTATCTTCTGAAAAAGAAGTCATCGCTTTGGATGCTCAAGAAAAATATCTATATGATGGAACAATTCCTGGCATCATCGAGAGTGCCCGTAGCGCGAAAGCAAAGCTGACCCAAAAAGGCATTCCTGCTATGGATCCTAAGGATCTTGCCGATGCTTTGGATAAGGGTGTTGTTTCTGCAGAAGTGATGTTTAAAAATAGTCCTACTGATATTGCTATGTTCAACGGAGTTGAACAAGTTCTTGCTACGCATAGCAATACCGCCATATCTAACCAAGATAAGTTAACAATGAAAAGAATTGTTCTCGTTCGAGCAGAGAAGGGGGAAGTCCTCAAGCAGTTAGAAATTCTTTCCAAGATTCGTGACTCACTTATCTCTGGAGCTAGCAAATTCTCGAATGCGAATGACTTTCTCATTGTTGCTAGAAATAATTTGGAAGGTGCTGAGTTTAACCTTTTGCAGGTGGCTAGACGTCCCGGAATTATCAGCAGAACTTATACCGGCGTTAAGGTCGTTGGTAAATTTCTAGTTCTGACCTACCTGGTTGCTGATCTTGCAGAAAAAGGTTACGAGCTTGTTGCTTGGGATCAAGTTCCTAGTGTGAGTCCAATGGAACAAATCATAGTGGATGCGGTTGATCCTGTGATTCAAACATTCTTAGGAAAAATAGGCTATGATAAATATGCTGCTGACGACGTCATCAACAATTCTTTGGATCAAGCCAAAGATGCTTTGTTCCAGGGCGTAGATGTTACGGTCAAGGGTGCCGAGATCGCGGCGTCAATCACTCAGCAGGCTGCTCAGGAAGCTGCAAGAACTGCAATAATCAAGAGCGG
Organism: Oligoflexia bacterium; assembly: GCA_043732305.1. GTDB lineage: Bacteria > Bdellovibrionota > Bdellovibrionia > JABDDW01 > JABDDW01 > JAYTHU01. The sequence continues at coordinate 94,337 of JAYTHU010000062.1, read as the reverse complement.
CGAAGCCCTTCGCGCGGGCAAAAAAGCATTAAAGGAAAATTTGTATCCAACCACTCCCGCCGATTCCGCGTCTGGTTCTGGTTCAAAGAATTAAGTTAGAAAATTGGTGATGTTCGATGTGGGCAAAGCTTGTAAGTTTAATTTTGATGATGGCCTTCGTTTTCGCGGAGGCCTCGCCCGCTCAAGCTCAATATCGACCTTCTAATCGGAAGTCACAGCAAAGTCTGAACATTTGTTCTCAGTCACTGGCTGAGCTGTTTATTAAATCCACTTCTATAGAGCCTCCGCCAATCGTAAAAAGTTTTGGAACTTTAAAACCATTCAAGCCCCGCCCCGTTTTTGGACTAAGAAATCTTGTTATTGAACGCCCTTTGTTTTTTGTTTCAAAATATTTGAGCCGAAATCGATGGGCCTCAGGAAGTCTCGTTCGCTGGTCCGCTGACTTTGCAATAGGAACGGGAATTTTTATGGCGGCACTTGGTCCTGTGGATATTGCTTTTGAATCTGGCAAAACTCACTGGCGTAATTATAATATTGAAATTCAAGCCACTCACTACAACACTCTCGTCAAATTTGATTTGCGATTTGAAAATCAATTGGAAAATAATTTCCTACTCAAATCAAAATTGGAAAATGGAAGATTTAATTTACGAAAACAGACCACACTCAATGCTATCGATCAGTCCACTCGCCAGAAAGTTTTCAATCAAAGTCTTTATTATATAGATATCTACGAGCTTCATAACAAACACCCGGGCGAGACTGCGCGCACACAAGGTGAAATTTATCGCGTGATTTTAGAAGGACAGATTCCTGACGAAATTGTAACCTCCTCCAATGAAGAGCAGCTTCAGGAAATAATTGAAGTCAAAGAGGTTTTGGCTTTTGATTACGAAGCCGCGTTAGAACTTGTAATGCCCTCTGAAAGCTTGATGAGCGATAGAAATTTGCCACTGGCCCAGAAATTAATCGACCATCGCAAAAACGTCCTTGAGCAATCAAATTACGTCCAAGATATTCAGAAATTTAAAAGTCAGAAAATTATTTCCGATGGAGACGCTCTTCACTACATCCAAGCGGACCTGCAACTTCAGTCCGTTTACAAAATTGATTCCATTTTAGGGGCCAAAGAAGAGGCAACACTTGCCGAAGTCAGACAAGACATCCTCAAGCAAATCCAAGCGAGCAAACGCTAAAATTTTAGGAAATAAAATCTAGAACGGGTGAATCCGGTTTTTCTAATTCCAGGATAATCTTTGAGGTCTCGTTCTGCCTGCCTAGGATGGACTGCGCCACTCAGCGCGCGAATATAATCGGTGACGGTAATTTTATTTTTATGAGAGAGAAGTTGAGTCAAAACTTGGATTCTTAAGTTTTTGCCTATCAAGCTTCTAGGTAATTTATTTTTCGGTGAAGGTATTAAGTTCTCCGTTCCCCAAAAACCCCAGCGTTCGTAGTAACGGAGGCTCTTTTTCATTTTTTTTTGAAGTTGAGAAGGATTTATTTGATCAAGTCCAATAAAGAAATTTTGAAATTCTATTTTTGCAAATCCAAACTTCACTGCTTCAAACCACGCCTTAAATTCTTGTAACCTAGAATCTTTTACGATTTCCATTTGGTGTTCACTGAATTCGCAGATCACCAAGAATACTTGTGGCCAGGGGCTGGAGGTTAAAAACTTGCGGAGCTCCAGGGGATTGTACTTCATAAACTTTTCAAAAATGTAATTTACTATAATTTCCCCTAGACGAGAATCAAATCGCACCCACTGAGAGTAGAGTATCAATTTATCAGAGGAGATACTTTCTTTTGACCATAGTAAAATATCATAAACTTTAGCTCGCTGTTTGATCGTGGGAATTTTTTTAAGGCTATTCTTCAAGTGCTATCACTTCGTCCAAAAAATCAAAGGCCTCCGCGGTTCCTGGAGTTTTGTTAGTTTCTAATTTTTCGATCTGCTTAGAAACGATTTTTAGATCTGCTTTTTTGCGAATGAGCGCTCGAGCATGGGGAATGTCTTTTCTTCGGTGGGCAAAACACTTCATGATAAGTAAGTCTTCTTTGCCCAGTGACTTTACCGTTAGTTTTCCGCCTTCAAATACGCTAATTGTTCTTGTTTCAAAATCGTCCGGCAGAACATGGGTGAAACTAGAGAAATAAGGGTTCAACCAATCCCCGGGAAGATCTTTCTCCGTCGCAATTTTTTTCACATACACATCCAGCTCTTCGACGGTTATTCCCCGTGGAATCGCATCTATGTCAGCTGTAGCCAAAGGAAAATCATGAGCCAGAAGCATTGCGCCACCGCCGCCAACAATTAATGTTGTTGGAATTGGAAGCAGTTGCGAAAGACGCTTCAATGCATCAAGCATTTTTTCTTTAGTCAAAGTCTTCATTCACTTAACCTCTGACCTTATTATACGACATTTGACTTACTGTCGCAATGCATAAAAATAGATGGGATATCAGATAGTTACGGCTGTGGTTCGGCAGACGGAACTTTTAAACAGCGTGCGAGATGGTCTATGCCATCGCGAGTGTAGAGAAGTTTTGGGTCTTCAACCTTGCACTGTGGACCAACTATCGGGCAGCGTGGGTTGAAGTGACAGCCACTGGGTGGATTGACGGGACTTGGAACATCGCCTTGAAGAATGATCCGCGTTTTTTTGTCGCCAGGTTTGGGAACTCGAGGCACTGGAATGGCGGAAAGCAAAGCTTGAGTGTAGGGATGCTGCGGATTTTTATAAAGTTCATCAGCCTCAGCAAGTTCCACCACGCGACCGAGATACATCACCGCCACGCGATTACTGATGTGTTCGACCACTTTCAAATCATGCGCAATAAATAAATAGGTGAGACCCAACTTCTGTTGGAGATCCATGAGTAAATTAATAACTTGCGCTTGGATAGAAACATCGAGTGCAGAAACAGGTTCATCGCAAACAATGAGTTCTGGTTCGACAGCAAGTGCACGAGCAATTCCAATCCGCTGACGTTGACCACCACTGAATTCATGCGGGTAGCGGTGAACCGCTTCTTTTCTCAATCCAACCAATTCTAATAATTGTTGCACTCGCTCCATTCGCTCTTTGCGATTGGCGCCGATTTTATGAATGAGCAAAGGTTCTTCAATGATTTTTCCAATATTCATGCGCGGATTTAAGCTCGCGTAGGGATCTTGGAAAATGATTTGCATCTTTCGACGTAAAGTTCTGAGTGCTTCGCCTTTTAAATCAGTAATGTCTTTACCGTTATAAATAATCTGTCCGCTGGTGGGTTCAAGAAGTCTGATCACGCATCGGCCAAGAGTGGACTTTCCGCAACCGGATTCTCCAACAAGACCCAAGGTCTCGCCTCTTTTAATTGCGAGACTAACATTGCTCACGGCTTGAACGGCGGCGATTTCTCGACCAAAAAATCCGCCTTTGATAGGAAATTTCTTATAGAGATTTTTAATTTCGAGAAGGGGTGTTTCATTTTGGTCAGACATTTTTTGAATCTCCCACGTGAGCAGCACCTAGCGGAACGGGATTGTAGCAAGCAACCAAATGATCACTTAAAATTTCTAGTTCTGGATGTTTGGTGGCACAAATATCAATGGCGCGAGTACACCGATCGCGAAAGCGGCAACCCTTGGGAAGTTGTGAAAGGCTTGGTACAATTCCTGGAATTGTTTCTAGACGTTTCTTTCGCTGTCCTGTTTCAAAATGCGGGACTGAATTGAGCAGACCCTTTGTGTAAGGGTGTCTCGGCGCCTCAAAAATTTGTTCGGCGGTTCCTTGCTCAATAATTTTTCCGGCATACATCACTGCCACGTCATTGCAAGTTTCTGCAACCACGCCAAGATCATGGGTGATGAGTATCATGGCCGTATTGAATTCTTTTTGAAGTTTTTTAATTAAATCTAAAATTTGCGCCTGGATTGTGACATCAAGAGCTGTTGTCGGTTCATCGGCAATCAACAAATCAGGATGGCAACTCAGAGACATTGCGATCATCACGCGTTGTCTCATCCCACCAGAAAGTTGGTGAGGATAATCGTTTATCCGCTTTTCCGGACTGGGGATACCCACCAAAGTGAGCATTTCGATGGCGCGTGTGCGTACTTCTTTTTTTGTTAATTCTCTTTGGTGAAGTCTGATCGCTTCTTCTATTTGATTGCCCACAGTAAACACGGGGTTCAAAGAAGTCATGGGTTCTTGAAAAATCATTCCGATTTTATTTCCGCGAATGTTTCTCATCTCTTCGTTTGAAAGAGTGAGCAGATTTTTACCGCGAAATAAAATTTCCCCGCTTTTGATTGTTCCTGGGGGACTCGGAATCAAGCGCATGATGGAAAGTGATGTGACGGATTTCCCGCAACCAGATTCACCGACAATTCCTAAAGTGCGACCCTCTTCGACTTTAAAACTAATATTGTCGACAGCGTTGAAATCACCTTCGCCGGTTTTGAAAGATGTCACGAGGTTTTTGACTTCAATTATTGTTTTCAATTTTTAGTTTCTCCAAAAACTCGGGCGACGGATCCCGCCACCAGAATATCAAGTTTACCCACTAGTCCTTGCCGAATTAAACTATTCGCCAAAGCATTGAATTTAGCATTTGCATCGAGGGTCTCAAAATTTCTTTCGAGAGTTGATTTCTTCATTTTATTCAATTCATCAAACAATTCACCCGCATTATAACTTTCTTTTTCTAAAGCTGAAGCTTCGAAGTTATCTAGCTCAAGTTTGACGATCACTTCTTCTTTGAATTTTTTCACATTGCCGGCAAAATATTCCGTCATTGGCACAGGCGCCGGCTGGATTGGACGAATAGTGGGCAGGGCAGCGTGTGGGGTTTGGAGCACGCCGCCCTCTTTTGAGATCACCTCATGGGCATTGTTCAGAAGCTCTAAGCGGTGCAGCTGCTCTTCATATGTTGCAATGGCCGTGTGATTTCCCATTTTTGTCGTGTTCATGCGAGCTTGAGATTTTGCATAAGCTTCTTGAAAATCAGAAAGTGAAACGAGCAACGGTGTGATTTCTGCACCGGTTATATTTTGTACTTCCGTAATAGTTGCTTCGTCTAATGGATTTACCATACCGACAGCAAGCTTCTGAGAGTTCTCCACAGTTTTCATCATGATCGGCAAGATGTGACGACTCTCAATCATTTCCCAGCCAATTTTTTCAGCCAAATCCAAAGGGATTTCTCTCTCTGCTAAAATAGTGGTCCGCATTTTATAATTCTGCGTGAGAAATTTTTGGAATATTTTAAAACTTAGGAATTCTTTTTTTAGAAGCTGGATGATGAGATTGGAAGTTTTTTCGCTTTCCACATCGCGAACAGCCGCGTCTAGGTCCTTGGCTGACATAAGATTTGCCGCAACCAAAGCTTGTCCTAAAGTGAGTTCGGTCTCCGAAATCATTGATTCCTCATTTTAGGATCTAAAGCTTCTCGAAGAGATTCGGTGAAAATGTAAAATGCCAAAACCAGGAAGAACATAAATGCCGTGGCGGCAGCGAGCTGCCACCAAACGCCGCGAGCAAGTTCAAGTTTAGCATCGTCAATCATGATGCCCCAACTAGGTTGGCCAGGCTCAACGCCAAGACCCAAGTAACTAAGAATAACTTCGGTTTTAATAGCCGTGACAAAACGCATGCTGAAGTTAATCAAAATGATGTGAAACACATTGGGCAAAATGTGAATAAACATGCGACGCTTGTGACTTGCACCAAGCGCATTTGCAGCTTGTACGTAATCTCGATTTTTGTGTTTTAAAAATTCCGCGCGAATAAGTCGGCAAAGACTAACCCAAGTGGTCACACCTAAAACAATGTAAACGCTCCGGAGTCCACGTCCGATAATAAAGCTGATAGAAATGATTTTGAAAATGTCAGGAATACTTTCCATCGTTGTGTAGAACCACACGATCACTTCGTCAATGATGCCGCCGAAATACCCTGCCAATGCTCCCAATGTCACGCCGATGGGAATAGCAATGAGTGAAGTGACGATACCAATAGACAAAGCAATGCGAGTGCCGTGAAGCGTGCGAGCAAAAACATCACGGCCAAATATATCAGTTCCAAACCAATGTTGAGTGGAAGGTGCTTGATAACTGTGAGGTCCCGTCACCATGTAGTCAGAGCCGATAAGTCCAAACCAAGTGAGCAGTGCCACAAGCGAATACAGAACAATTATAAGAAAGCAAAGAACTGCAAATTTATCTCGTTTAAATCTGCGGACAGCATCTTTCCACAAACTCACACCTTCAGTTTGAGGAGTGAGGGGCGTATTTTCGATTGCCACGGCTACTCCAATTTTATGCGCGGATCAACCAGCGCATAACAAATGTCAGAAATGAGGTTAAACAAAACATACAAAATCGAACTTATAAAAGTCATGGCCTTGATCACCGGGAAATCCGAATTGGAAATCGCCTGAACAACCATTCCACCTAACCCAGGAATGCTGAAAAAAGCTTCAAGCAAAAGTGCTCCGGTGAATAAGAATGGAATTTCAATAATGACGCTGGTGATGATTGGCACTAGCGAATTTTTCAAGACGTGTTTAAGTAAAACTAATTTTTCAGACAAACCTTTGGCGCGTGCGGTACGGACATAATCTTGAAAGATTTCGTCTAAGATTGCGGTGCGATAAAGCAAAACTTCGTTACCAACGCTGACAAGCAACCAAATGATGATTGGCAGAATCAAGTACTGCCATCTGCCATCCCAACTGGGATCGTAACCGGAGATTGGGAACCAGCCTCCGAGATAGCTTAGAAAATATTGGCCCGCAATAATGTAGACGAGCGAACTAATACTGATTCCTGCCAAGCAGGCCACTTGCAAAAACCGATCGAATGACGTGTTGCGATAGAATGCCGCAAGGATGGAAATCAATATTGAAATAAACACAGTGATACTGAATGCAGGAATGCTCAGGCTGAGACTCGCGCCAATTCCGTTATCAATCATGTCAGAAATTTTTTGGTTAGTGGCCCAGCTGCGACCGAAATCTAAAGTTCCACATTGCTTGAGATAAAAAAGATATTGCTGTGGAAGTGATCGATCTAAACCCATCTCATGGCGAAGAATCACGATTTCATTTTCAGAACCGTGTTTCCCCATGCGTTGATAAACAGGATCTCCGCCAACCACGTTAAAAAGTAAGAACGTGATCAGCGTGACTCCAAATACCACGGGAACAATGGAGACAATGCGCTTCAGTATATAAAGAATCATTAAAGTTTCTTTTTCAACTGCGCTTTCGCGTCTTTATCTATTCGATAGTATTTGCTGTAATTAAGCATCATGACATTGCGTTTGTGATTATGAAGCCAACCGTTTGTCAGTGTGTATGTCATACGGTGAGTGTCAAAAATCCAAGGGCTGTCTTCAATAACAAGGCTTACCATTTTCTGATAAATGACGTTGCGAACGGGGCTATCCAGCATGACGGAAGCTTGATCGTAGAGTTTATTAAATTCTGGATTATTGTAATTTGAACTGTTAGGTCCGGGGCTCGCGTTAGGACCGTAAAACAATTGGAGAAAATTTTCTCCATCAGGGTAATCCGCAGACCAAGCCATTCCGAACAACTGACATTTTCTCTTCTTCTGTTTAGCTAAAAATTCGGGCCAGGTGTTGACGTTGATTTTAACTTTCACACCAATGAGAGCCGCGCGCTGTTGGAAATATTCTACGATTTGGCGAGCAGTGGAGCCGGAGTAAATTTCATATTGAATTTCAGGAATACCTTCGCCGTGAGGATGGCCCGCTTTTTTTAGAATTTCTTCAGCCTTCTCAATATTTGGACCCTTGTAAGGATTTTTCAAACTAGGATTGTAACCTACAACAGTGGGTGGGATTGGGCCTTGAGCGGAAACCGCGTGGCCGCTGTAAAATGTTCTGATCATGTCTGCAGGATCAATCGCAAGGCTCAGGGCCTGACGCAAAAATTTATTCTTCGCGCCGCCGACAACGGCGTCATCCATATTGAAACTATCGAAAGTCAAATCGGGATCAACATACTTTTGGAGTCTCACACCTTGTTTAGCCAACTCAGGATCAATGGCATCGTTTTTAACTGCAGAATCATAATTATCTTTGGGAATTTCGACCCAATCAAATTCACCTTTGCGGAAACCTAGCCAGCGAGGCTGATCTTCCACGATTTCACTGAAGATCACTCCGTCATTCAAAGGCAATTTTTTTCCAGCATCTTCAAGTAAACCGGCGGCCTTGTCAGAAGATTCTCCTTCGGAAGGGTAGAGCTCTTCTCTATAGCCAGCAAATTTACTCAAAATGATTTGTGAGTTTCTCACCCAACTTTTGAATTGGTAAGGACCTGAGCCTACGGGATGATTCTGAAATTCCTGCCCGTAGAAATCAACAGCTTCATGCGGAACGGCACCCGCAGTGACCATCGTCAAAACATAAGTCATCTGAGGGAAAGGTTTTTCAAGTTCAATTTTTAATGTGTATTTATCTAAAGCAGTCAGACCAGGAACAGGTTTGGAATAATCAGCTTTTCCAGCTTTGACAGCTTGGTCTTGCCATTCTTTGAAACCTTTGACTTTGCCTTCGAAAATCCAAAAGCCATCGGAGTGGGTAGCTGGATCTGCAAGACGTTTCCAAGAGTAAATATAATCTTCTGCGGTCAACTCACGGCCTTTTCCACCGTTGTCTTTGAACGCGGGACTGTCGTGAAACAAAATGCCTTTTTTAATTTTGAAAGTATAAGTTTTTAAATCTTTAGAAATCAGTGGCAATCCATCGGCATCGCAAGGTTCTGCAACAGTAGGGCGTTTCAAATAATTGTATTGCATCAAAGTGGAATAAATTTGGCCCATTACAATTCCACTATATAAATCGCTGGAAATGACTGGGTCCATTCCCTTGATGTTAGTTTTTATAACTTCGCGAGTGTAGCCAGTGTACTCTGCATTCTCTTTTTTAGTGCAACCAACAAGAATCAGAATCGTGGCGACCAAAAATACGGGAATAAGCCTTAAGCTTTCTTTCGACATCATGTTTTTGTCCTCTTGATAGTGAGTGGTAGAACCCCCTCAAATAATTAGTTGAGGCACTCGGAAATGTCAAAGAAAAGATGTTCGGCTAGCGATTGGATTTTTGCGGTGAAGTGCCGATGCGTCAAGGTTTGGCGTCAGGGTACTTTTCGATCAGCTCTAAAAGCTCATCGAAGTGGTTAAAAAAGCGACTGGCTCCATAACCTTTTAACACGTCGACTGTGTTGTAACCAAAACTCACCGCAAGAAAGTGCGTGCCTGCATTGCGGGCCGCTTCGAGATCCTGTCTTGAATCTCCGATCATTATAGTCTCATCGGGTGTGACGCCGGCTTTTTCCATCATTTTTAGTAAAGGTTTGGGATCAGGTTTCTTCACATCAAAGGTATCGCCGCCATAAATTTCCACAAACAGATTCTTCGCATCACCCAATCCGAGCGAGGGCACAAGGTGATCCAATATAATTCGGGCTTGGCGTTCCCCTTTATTGGTCACGACTCCCATCTTGCGTCGAATATGAAGGTTGGAGTCAGCATTGGTCGTCTGCTCCAAAAACTTTGTCAGAAACTCTGCGGCTCCTGGATAAAACCGAGTGTTCTTCACAAGCTGATGTTCATAGTGAGCATTGAATTCGCCGAGAACCTTATCTACAAATTCTTCATCTTCATGTCGGTCACCCGCGAGGCCTTGAACAAAGCGCCTCACGCCATCGCCAATAAAATCTCTGATATGGTCTAAGGGAATTTCATCCCGGTCATAACTTTTGATAACGTGATTGGCAGAAATCGCCAGATCCTGAATGGAATCCACAAGAGTTCCATCAAGGTCAAAGATGGCGAGCTTGATCATATGTCGCCCATGAATGAGTAACCAACCCAGAAGCTGATTCCAGGGTAAGGATAGCCAGGGTTATCAAAACCGGCAGCGTTAAAAATATTTACCACTTTGACGTAGGCGGAACCGGGTCCCACTGCAATATCAGATTTGAGATTTGTCCAGTTCATGGGTTCAGTGCTGCCGTTAGGGAATTTTCCCGAGTTAGAAGCGCTGAAGTATCTAGTGCCTTCATAAACATCTTCCACGCTGATATTTGTCTTTGTGGCGATCTCATAACTTAAAGTTGAACTTCCGATGTAGGTAGGTTTGAACGTGAGTTCAGTCGAGAGATCATTGTTGCGCGTTTTTTCATATGAACCTGAAAAAAGTGCTCCCCAGTGATTTAAAAACTGGCAAGTGAACTGACCTGAGATGCCGTAGGTTTGTGCGTCCAAAACCTGAATGAAGTTTCCCAATCCAAAGTTGTTAGTTGTTCTGAGCGCCATGTTGTTGTGATGGCTGTACCAAGTGTTGAGCCAAAGTCCGTGATTTTTTTCAACCAAGTTATAACCCAAGCTGTAAACGCCAGTGCGTTCAACAGGAAGAGTAGGCATTCCCGTGACAGGCAATCCACCTTCCAAGTAACCGTAGAGCGCGATCATGCTTGGAGTTTTGTGTAGGAGTGATGCCGAAGCAAAGAGCTGCTGGCCAGGTTCGAATTCATGAATATAACCGATGCTGCCATCAGCCTGAGTCTGTGGGTCTTGTTGTTGTTGGGCGGAAATTTCTTCCACTCGAACTCGAGGAATGACAAAATCTTTCTTAGAAATTTTGAAGGCGTCATACGCCAAGGTCATTCCAACTGTCTGACGATCCGCGTAGAGAGGATAATAAGTTTCAACTTTCTCATACATGCCATCCAACTGAGCCGAGAAAGAATCATGAACCTTTTTTCCTTTCACCGACCAAGAAAACAGATCTCCCTGCCCATTCTCTGATCCTGAAACGCCTGTGGCCGTGGGCTGAAAAGTCTGGGGGCTATAAAGTGTGAGGCCATAATAATAAGAACGATCTGCTGAATGACTCAAAGACCATTCTTGAATCGTGTTATCGATCCATAGATCATCACTGGAAAATTTAACTGCCGCTTGACCAAAGAAAGTGTCCCGGCTATCTGCTGCGGATGTTGGAGAAGGACCACCCTGATTTACGATGGAGTTAGGCTCGGTGCGGTGCCCAATTTGTGTCAAGCCTGAGAAAAGCACGCGATTTTTTTCGCTGAATTTATATTCGTCTTTAAGTAGCAGTCCCAAATATTTATTGTCATCGAATTGTCTCGTCTGCTGACTCCCGTCGACTGGACTCACATAATTCCAAGTGCCTTCGGTGCGAAATCCTGTGAGACCAACAACATAAGAATTTGTTTTTCCATTGTGCGTTACTAAACTAGAAACCTGTGCGGTTTGTCCGGTTCCATAAAGTCCTTCACCTAAAATTTCAGTGGAGTCTTTTTTCTCATGAGTTCGAGAAATCATGTCCAATCGTCCGCCTGGAGCAATGCGCCCTTCAGCCCATGGATAAAATGGACTGTACCAATCGACACGTCCAAAAAATGCGGGTGGAAAATAAGTCAAATCCGTTCCGCGTCCCAACGGTGCCACAACTGGAATCCCGTCGATAGAAACCATGGTTCCACCAGAACCAGTGGCGATAGGTGAGATGATTGTAGAAGTGGATCCTGGGCCACCGTATTGAGTGACTAAGGCGCCAGGCAGCTTTCGCAAATTGAAATCCAGATCAAGTGCTAGTGGAGATTGTGTCAAACTGACTTTTTCTGGATAGGTCTGCACGTCATCATAAATATTCACGCTAGGTGCGGAGATAGTTGTGGTGGTGTCGGTTTTAACGTCAGCTTGTTCTTGAGCGGATGAGACGAGAGGGAACAAAACAGCCATCAGTGCCAAAATAGCCAACATAGAAACTCCTAAATACTTCGCTTTCGCGGATATGGGTGGAGCTACTTTACTAGTTATATTTGAGTGGTTTTTCAACCAAAAAGAAATTTACGGAGGGTTGCCTTATATTTGGCCGGTTCTTCTTTAAAACTTGTCAAGTGGCCACCAAGTTCAAAGATGACTTGGGTGAAGTGCTGTGAAGTATTTCGAATCATTTCGAAGCAGTTTTGAATAAAAGCTATGGGAACGATTTTGTCTCTTGCCCCCTCAATAGATAAGACCGGCAATTCCGGTTTAAGTTTCAGAATTTCAGCTATTTTCTGGCGAGTGGTCTGCGAGTTTTCCGGATCCCAAGCGAAAACTAAAAGTTTTGTGAGCGCCGACCTCAGCCATTTGGTTTTTATTCCATAATAATATTCCAACATTCTATCCACACAGGTGGAGTACTCATCGAAAGGACCAGAATCAAAAATCAAAGATTTGATTTTATCACGATGCCTAGGAAGCAATTCCGCAACCGCATCAAAAGTGCAGGCCCCTAAGCCCGAGAACGTGAAAACGATGATATCACGTTTTTGCAGAATTTCAGTGAGAGCGGTTTTAATTTCTTTCGACCATGCTTTTCTGATTCGCCTAAAAAAAATAACCCGGTCGCCATTTTTATGCCAGCTTAGATCAAAAGTTACCGCGTCAAATCCAAGTTGATTCAAGTACTGCACATGCTTGAGAAAATGTTCTTCAGTGCCACCAAAATTATGAATGAGCGCAATCACCGGGCGAAAGTAGGAGTCTTTGATGTCGCTCGAGAAATGCCAAGTCAAATGGGGCTCGGCTCTAAATTTAAATTTAGAAAAGAATCCCATTAGCCGGGCCAGTAATTCTGCCAGTTTTTATTGAAGTCATCATGAGAGTTCTTCTGCAATTGGTTTTGTGTTTGTGCCAGCACTTGACTGGAAAGACTCACTTGCTCGAGTGCTGTTTCTGCCAATGCTTTTCCACAAGCTTCGACCACGGCTTCATCATTGATGTGATGATAAGCATAGATCTCTACTGGTCGCCCACTCTTTGAGTGATGTCTGACCGAAAGACATTCTTGCTTCACGCCAATGATGCTTCCAATGTTGTCCAGTAGTCCGGATTCGCCATCATGCACGCTCACGCAAGGGATGCGGCGGCCGGCTAAAGTCAAAACGTCAGCAGGAATAGAGTTTCCGTTCACATAGGGAACCAAATGCAAATTAGAATTCACGCCCAAAGTTTCTCGTAAATGCTTGTAGCCATTTTCATGGGCTAAATTTCCTACCATTAAATCGGGAGATGAAACCATGATGACATTTGCAAAAATTCCTTTGGCCATCAAAGTGTCGGAAGCTTTTAAAGCTTCAGTTCCCATTGTTCCCATGGCAAAAATATTAATCACGTTGTCACCAGGTTCATAACCTTGCGCGCCTCTGTGATCAACCAGGTAATAGCCGCCGTTGAGTGCATTGGTGCGTGTGGCTTGTAAAATCGCGTTTTCGTCGAGCGCCGCAAATCGAGAATGTTTCTTTAAACGTTTGAGCATCTCACCCTGTTCCACTCCGCGAGTTACCGCGCGAATAAGAACTCCCGTGCGACCTTGGTTTTTATTTTCGATGTGAAGTTTAGCACTTTCAGAAAAAATCCAATCGAGCTCGAGAGCAAACATTGGCTCCCAGGTGATCAAGTTTGGAATCTGAATGTCACTCTTCCATCCGTGTTGAGCGCCTTCGGGTGAAAGAGACACACCGGCAGGTGTTCCTACCAAAATGAAACTCGATCCCCAGTACAGATTGTAAAAAAGTTGATCGAGAGCACGCTTGATAAAAAAATCATAAACAGTCATTAACGGTAGAAACGGAATACCTGTGATGTCGCGCATTTTTCCGTAGCTGCCAGCGCAAGACATGGCGTTTCCTTCGGCAATTTCAAATCTCAAATGACGATGAGATACTTCTTCTCCAGGAACCACATCGGGAGATTTTGCATCTTTCACGTCGTAGGCGGTTTCGTAATCCTGAACCATTTCTGGTGCAAAGATTTTTCCGTCCATGGTGGGATTGAGATTGGTTGATGTTCCAACGTCAGGAGCCATGGTGATCAATGCTTCGCTGATTGTCTTCCAGCGCTTTTCATCTTCAGTAAGAACGCGTTGTCTTTCTGTAAGTTTAGTTTCATCTAGTGAAGTGTTCGCTATTCGAGTCATCTTTGCGGCGATTTGTCCAAGCATCCATTGAGTGTGAACGATAGGCATCATCTTTAAGTTGATGCCCATGGTTTCTGGGATGGTTCCGTTCTTAGATAGGTCAGCAGCGAAGAACGCCTGATTTTCATCACGCATCTGGAATTGCTCTTTGAATCCTTCGTGCAATTTATCTCCGCGAGTTTTTACGAATGCTGCGATATCAGCTGCGTCTGTTCTACCTACTAGTTCCTCGGGGCGTGCAAAAATATTATCAGCGGGAACTTTTTGAGCTTTCCGCAGAGATGTCATCTCTGCTTCCTCCGGCAATGTGCTGTGATTTCCACTAACGGCCATGGACTCAAGGCCCCAACCTTTGACTGTGTGGCAAATGACTAATGTTGGTTTTTTCTTGTTCACTTTTGATTTTTCAAAAGCATCGATAACTTCTGCCATGTCATGACCACCAAGATCATGGAGTAAATCAAAAACTTCGCCATTTTTTAATCCGGCCAAAAAAGTTTTTAGTTCCGGATTTTTTTGCAAAAAAGTTTCTTTTATTTTTCCGTCATCTCGAGAGCCAAGCAAACTTTGATATTCATAATCGTCAAAACTATTTTCTAAAACAGATTTGAAAATATCGCCGCCAGGTTTATTGAACGCCGCTTGGCGCATCCGACCGTGGCGAACTTGAATCACTTCCCAACCATTTGCTGCTGCAGTGCGCTCGATGCGCATATCATCTGTCCCGCCCATAATTTGTCTGTTGGTGATTCTGTGACCATCCAGTGATTGACGATTGTAATCGATGATCCAAGTCACAGTTCCGACTTCGCGCTCGGCGGCATCGGGCATCGCTTCATAAAGTGAGCCTTCACGAAATTCACTGTCACCAATCAAGCACCAAAAATGCGCGCCAGGAGGAACTTTGTAACCGTGTTCTTCGGCATAACGATAAGCGAGAGCTAAGTAGGCGGCTTTCACAGGTGGAATTCCCACGCTACCGGAAGGTAAAAAGTTAAGTCCGTCTGGATCAAACGCAGAATGATAACTTTGGAAAACCGGCTCACCGTTTTGAGAGAATTTTCTCAATCCGTGCATCGCTGTTTTCATGTCTTCATCGCTCAGGCGATCCAAAGTGCCCGGAGTGAAAAGATTTTTGAGTAGGAAATTGTAAGCGTGATCAGCGGGACTCGCATGGGGTTTGATGGCCAAATGATCAAACGGTCCTTTGACGTGAAGATGGAGGGCTCCCAGAATATGCAGCGCGCTGGAACAAGCCGCAGGATGTCCGCCGATTTTTGGATCCGTGCGATCTTTTTCTCGATGATGATTCGCTTGATCGATCATGGCCATCGCGTAGTAATGAGCGAGTTTGGCGGTTTTTTCCAATAGGGCAAGATCGACAAGTTTTTCAGGCGCAGTTTTTTTCATATGTTCCCTAAGGTCTTTTTAATTCTCTGGCTAGCTCTCTTTCTATTGATTTTAAGGCGGTTTGTCGAGTGATATGAGCCACAAATTTGACTTGGCTTAGGCCGTATTTGAATTGGTTCGCCTTTTACCCCTGCCACGAGGAAAATAATTTAGTTTTTAGCGAGAGCTGCTTTTGCTTCTTCGCTCGGAGAAATCAAATGCTCGAGAGGCTCTCGACCAAAGTCACGAGCGGCGTCTGAAATTTGAAAATCGCTTTTAGCAATAACTTCTAAAGTGGGCTGAACTTGATCTTCTGGCAAATGGCGAGCTTCGACGACCCAGTTTGTGAGTGCGACTAAAGCAGAAGCTTGATCCGAGGGTGACGCTTCAGCATCTTTGAGGGTCACCTGAAGTTTTGTTGCGGCTCGTCTCATGACTTCGTAAAATTCTTCCTGATCCATTTTCGATTTCAATCGACTCAATCCAGCTTCCCGCTCGGCAAAACGGGGATGAACCAACACGATGGTTGCAAGAACATCCGCCGCATCAGAATAGAAAGCATTGTCATCTGTTTCATGGGAATTGATCGCTCTGTTCACCATTTTCTCCATGGCTTCAGCATCATAGGTGACGATCTCGCGAATATTATGTTTGATTGAAGAATGACTCACCGCTGCTGCGTTTGCGATAGGAGCACAGAAAAGCGCGCTAGCAAGCACAACTGTAAATTCGGCGAGGGCAAGTGACGACATAGATTTCGATGACATTTCATACTCCAGTAAGTTCAAAATTAATAACATCTGGGATATGAGCAATCCTGGTGCCGCGGCCTTATCTGGATGTGTTGCTGATGGAAGATTTTGGAAAGTAGAACCTACAAGTGAAAGCCGGAAAGCGTCACTTTTCTAGGAGCTTCATCTGTAAGTAACTCGGAGACATCGTGTTCACAAATCCTCCCGCTATGATTCCATTCCCGCCCGCCGAACTTAAAAACCGCTTTCCATGCCCCTGTATCCTGTATATCTTAGAACTATGAACTCTCCAAATGCAAAACCAATTGTGTTTTTCGATGGCCTTTGCAGTCTCTGCAATGGTTTTGTGGATTTTCTTTTCCGATATGACGTGAGCCGGAAATTTCAGGTGGCTTCTTTGCAAGGTGAAACAGCGGAAAAGATGCTCCCCGCTCATTATATTGAAAAAATGGATTCAATTATTCTCTGGGAAGACGGGCAAATCTACCTTCGATCTAATGCCGTATTGAAAATCCTGATTTCCCTTGGTGGCGCGTGGAAATTGCTCGGAATTTTAAAAATCATTCCCTCGCCTATATCAGATGTCGTTTATAAGATTATCGCGAAAAATCGCTACGCTTGGTTCGGCAAAAAAAATTCCTGCCGCCTGCCTACCGCTTCTGAAAAATCTCGATTTCTAGAGTGATCTTTTAATTTAGAATTTGTGATGAGCGTCGCCAGCAAAGGCCTGAACTTTTAATTTCATATTCGATAACTCTAGAAAATCATAGTTCGCGCCTTGTCCTGAGATTGTAGCGAGTTTCCAATTTTCAAAAGCTTTTTGGTAATTTTCTAATATCTCCGCAAAATCCCACATGGCGGTATCATATTTTTCTAGAAACAAGTCCCTTTTATCCAGAGCCAGGGTTGCCCACTTTTTAGGTTTCATGGAAGTTTTTGCTTTTTCGGCAGCTTGAACTGTTGAAAGTTTAGCTGCTTCCACATGTCCGATAGCTATTTGAATTTGCTCTATGGAAATGCTTTTTCCCGCTCTAGCTTGGAGAAGAGTTGTTTCGGCTTCATTCAAGTGAGTCGTGAATTCAACCATCACCAGACTCAAAGTCGCTGGACAGGGATTTCCAAAGGCAGAAATCCCTATGAATGCGAAGCTCAAAATTACAATAAAACCAAGTGAACGAATGGTATGCCTCCCCCGAGGAAAACGTTTTACGCCAAACTCAAAACCAAATCAGCAAATAGTCTTACGGCAAAACCGGAAGCTCCGCGATCGGGATTGTAATTGTAGCGTCCGCCCAAATGCCACGCGGTGGCCGCAATATCAAAATGTGCCCAAGGTATCCCCTCGGTCACAAATTGACTTAAGAAAGCTGCTCCCTGCGAAGATCCGCCACCTTTAACTCCCATAGCAATGTTCGAAAGATCGGCATAAGTGCCTTTCATGTCGTCAACATAAGCATCAACTAAAGGCAGTTGCCAGATTTTTTCACCACTGCTGATGGACGCTTCGTTAATTTTCTTTAAAAGATTTTTATCTTTGCAAAAGAATCCCGCGAAGACGTTTCCAAGAGCAACAACACATGCGCCGGTCAAGGTAGCCGCGTCAATGATAGCTGCGGGTTCGTAGTGATCACAGGCATAAACGAGAGCGTCACATAGAATCAATCGACCTTCTGCATCAGTGTTATTCACTTCAATAGTTTTGCCATTGCGAGATGTAAGTACATCTCCAGGTTTCATGGAATTGCCATCAGGCATATTGTCTGTCGAGGGAACAAGCGCGACGACGTTGACTTTGGCTTTCATTTTTGCGAGAGCTAAAATAGTTCCAATAACAGCGGCACCACCGCACATGTCGAATTTCATTTCTTCCATCGCTGCACCAGGCTTGATACTTATTCCACCAGTATCAAAGGTGAGACCTTTTCCTACAAGAACGACGGGCTTTTTACTTTTCGCCGCGCCAAAATATTCCATGATGATAAATCGAGGCTCTTCTGTGCTGCCTTGATTCACACCTAAGAAAGATCCCATCTTCAAAGCTTCTATCTGTTTTTTGTTTAGCGCTTGAAACTTGATGGGTAAACCTTTGGAGGCGGTGCGAGCACGTTCCGCTAAATTTGTAGGAGTAATATAATTACCAGGGCCGTTTCCAAGATCTCGACTGAAGTTTGTTGCTTCGCTCATGATCTCGCCGAGGTCTACGCCATCAGCAAATTTCATAAGCGCAGCTTTGTCAGCAAGAGCAAACTTAATCACCATCGCGGGAGCTTTTGCCGCAGCCTCTTCACCTTTGGGTTTAGATTTTAATTCGTCATATTTGTAGGAAGCTAGTAACAAACCTTCACTTAATGCGCGGCCACTACCAGCTGCATCCGAAGTCAGCCGACGAAGACTCTCAATAGCGACCGTGGCTGAGAGCATTTTTTCTTTAGTGAGAGTTTTTGTGACGATGGCTCCAGCTGAGCGAATAGTTTCTTCAGAGATATCTTTTTTATCTCCAAGCCCAACTACCATCATGCTTTCAAAACCAGAAACATTCACATCGCGGAAAAAGACGGAGTCTTTTGCGGCGCCTTTGAATCGTTTTTCGGAGAATGATTTTTGTATTAACGCTAATGCTCCAGACAATTCTTTGCCTTTTATATCTAGCGATATTTGTGGGGACATTTTGCTGCCTGTGCTCGACGCAAACAAAACTAAGCACTGTGATTTTGAATGACTTGCTGCAATGCTTTCACATTTCAATTCCATATATCTCCCTACGTCAAAGTTTAGACATGTAATCTGATGCGTAGACGAGTATAGGTCGCAACTGGACTTAGTCAAATTCTTTTCCTCTACTTATTGCCCGTCAATAATCAGACAAAAAACTTTATGTCTCTGCGTGTAACTATTTCAAATGACTCACTAAACTGGACTCTGAAGATATTTATTTTTGATAGACAGAGCATCAACCGGTGTTATGCTTATGTCTGGAGGATCGAGATGGCTCTTATACCTATAGTTGTTGAGCAAACTCCTCGAGGGGAACGCAGTTACGATATTTACTCGCGCCTGTTAAAAGATAGAATTATCTTTTTAGGCTCGGCTATTGACGACCAAGTCGCCAACGTTGTAATCGCGCAGATTTTATTCCTTGAGATGGAGAACCCTGAAAAGGACATTCACTTATATATCAATTCACCTGGCGGTAGTGTTACCTCGGGCTTGGGGATTTACGACATTATGCAATTTGTAAAGTGTGATGTTCAAACCTACTGCACCGGCATGGCAGCAAGCATGGGTTCACTGCTTTTAATGGCAGGGACCAAAGGCAAGCGTCATATTCTTCCGCACGGAAGAGTAATGATTCACCAACCTATCATCACGGGTGGTTTACAAGGACAAGTCAGCGACATTGAAATTCATGCCCGCGAATTTGTTGACATGAAGAAAAGACTTACCAAGTTGTACGTCAAGCATACTGGGCAGCCTTACGAGCGTCTTGAAAAAGATATGGATCGTGACAACTACATGTCCGCTGAGGATGCTCTGGCTTATGGTCTAGTGGACGTGGTGGTCGCCGAACGAAAGAGTGTTAAGACTCCTGCTTAAAAAAGCTAGGAAACAGGGATGGAAAAAATGGCTGCAACATTGAATTGTAGTTTCTGTGGAAAGAACCAAAAAGAAGTCAAAAAACTTATTGCGGGTCCCAACGTTTACATCTGCAACGAGTGTATTGACCTTTGTAACGATATTATCGTTGAAGAAAAAGAGAGAGAAGAGATCAAGTCCGGAACTCATAAAGTTCCGAAGCCTCTCGACATCAAACTTTTCTTGGATGATTACGTTATTGGTCAGGAAAAAGCTAAGAAGTCTTTAGCCGTCGCCGTTCACAATCATTACAAACGCATCAATTCCATTTCTCATCGCTCTAAAGGTGATATCGAAATTTCGAAGAGTAATATCTTGCTGATTGGTCCCACAGGATCAGGCAAAACTTTGCTCGCACAAACTATAGCAAAAATTTTGAACGTTCCCTTTGCTATGGCTGATGCCACCGCATTGACAGAAGCTGGATATGTTGGTGAAGACGTTGAAAACGTTGTTCTCAATTTATTGCAATCAGCTGACTATGATGTTGATCGTGCTCAGCGCGGCGTCATCTACATAGATGAGATCGATAAAATTTCTAGAAAATCTGAAAATCCTTCTATCACTCGCGATGTGAGCGGTGAAGGTGTTCAACAAGCGCTACTTAAAATCATTGAAGGAACGGTTGCTAATTTGCCTCCCAAAGGCGGACGTAAACATCCTCAACAAGAGTTCATTCAAGTGAACACGAGCAATATTTTGTTTATCTGCGGCGGGGCTTTCGTCGGGTTAGATAAGATCGTGGATAATCGCGTGGACAACAAGAGTTTAGGTATTGGTGCCGATATTCGAAGCACCAAAGAAAAAAATCTCAGCAAAACTCTCAATAGCATGCAACCTGATGACTTGGTGAAATACGGATTGATTCCTGAATTCATTGGGCGGTTACCTGTAATGGCTATTTTGGAAGAATTGACCGAAGAGGCTTTGATCGAAATTTTAATCAAACCAAAAAACGCTCTCACCAAGCAGTACAAACGTCTTTTCGAATATGAAAATGTCAAACTTAGCTTCACAGATGATGCATTGAAGGCAATTGCTAAACAGGCTATCCAACGCAAAACTGGCGCGCGAGGACTTCGCGCCATCATTGAGCAATCAATGTTGGATATTATGTACGAAATACCTTCTAAAAATAACGTGAAAGAATGTATCATAGATGCAGGAGTCATCAATGACGGGAAACCGCCAGGGATGACGTACTACACCGACGAGGAAATGAAAGCCTCAACGGCAAAAGCTGAAGCTGAATCCGCATAAAGTTCTCTCATCACCTTTAACAATGTAATTTTAAGAGGAGGGCGAATGAGTACTAGTAAGAAAGATTCCCAAACACAAGGACATACTCAAGGTCTGAGAATGAAGCTTCCGCTGCTTCCCTTGCGTGACGTTATTGTGTTTCCGCACATGATGATGCCGCTCTTTGTTGGCCGCGAAAAAAGTATCAATGCTCTCGAAGAAGCTATGAACAAGAAAATCGACATTGTTCTCGCTGCTCAAAAAGAAGCAAAGACAAATAATCCAGAATCAGCTGACATCTATGAAATCGGAACTCTCGGAAGTATCATCCAGCTTTTGCGTTTACCTGATGGAACCGTAAAGGTTTTGATCGAAGGCAAAAAGCGAGTTCGTGTTTTGAACTATGTTTCTAATGACAATTTCTTCATGGTTGAATGTGAAGAGCTTCCAGAAAAAATGGAAAACAAAGTTGAAACCGAAGCTCTTATGCGCTCGGTGAAAACGACATTTGAAACCTACGTTAAATTAAACAAACGTATCCCACCTGAAATGCTTATGTCTGTTGCAAGTATCGAACAGCCTGGGCGTTTGGCGGACACTATTGTTGCGCAACTCAATCTTAAGCTTGAAGACAAACAAAAAGCTTTGGAATTGATTGATCCCGCGAAGCGTTTGGAACAATTGCTTTCACTCATGAGTGGTGAAATCGAAATTCTACAAGTGGAAAAGAAGATTCGATCTCGCGTGAAGAAGCAAATGGAGAAATCTCAAAAAGAATATTATCTCAATGAGCAAATGCAAGCGATCCAAAAAGAGCTTGGCGAAAAAGATGATTTTCAGCAGGAAATCGTCGAGTTAGAAAAGCTCTCCAAAGAGAAGCCTCTCACGAAAGAAGCGGCTGATAAAGTTAAGAAAGAAATCAAAAAACTCAAGATGATGTCTCCTATGTCTGCGGAAGCAACCGTAGTGAGAAACTACATCGATTGGATATTGGCTCTTCCTTGGAATAAATTCTCTGATGCCAAAACTGATATTTTAGAGGCAGAAAAAATTCTAGACGCTGACCATTTCGGTTTAGAAAAAGTTAAGGAAAGAATTCTGGAATATCTAGCAGTGCAAAGCATTGTTGATAACCAAAAGGGTCCTATTCTTTGCTTGGTTGGTCCTCCCGGAGTCGGAAAAACTTCGTTAGCTCGATCTATCGCAAGAGCAATGCACAAGAATTTTGTGCGTATCAGTTTAGGCGGAGTTCGTGACGAAGCCGAAATTCGCGGTCACAGACGCACCTACATTGGTGCTATGCCTGGTAAAATTCTTCAAGCAATGAAGAAAGCGGAAACTGGAAACCCTGTTTTCTTGCTCGACGAAATCGACAAGATGAGCACAGATTTCCGCGGTGATCCTTCTTCTGCACTTTTGGAAGTTTTGGATCCTGAGCAGAATGTGAACTTCGGTGATCACTACTTGGAAATTGATTATGATTTGAGCAAAACCACTTTTGTGGCAACCGCAAATACACTTCATACCATTCCTCGTCCTTTATTGGATCGAATGGAAATCATTTCCCTCGAAGGTTACACTGAAGAAGAGAAGTTCCAGATCGCTAGAAAATACCTTGTTCCTAAAGTTATTGAAGCCAACGGTTTGTCCCATAGAAAAGTGGAAATTCAAGACTCCGCTATTCGTATATTGATCAGAGGATACACTCGAGAAGCTGGCGTGAGAAACTTGGAACGCGAACTTTCCAATGTTTGTCGCAAGGTAGCTCGAAAACTTTTGGCTAACAAAAAGCTAAAGGGTTTCAGTGTCACTGCCAAGAACATGAAGGACATCCTCGGCGCCGAGAAATATAAATTCGGTAAGATCGAAGCCAAGAATGAAATTGGACTTACCAACGGAATGGCTTGGACCGAAGTCGGCGGCGACTTGTTGGTTGTTGAGGTCAGCGTTGTTCCCGGCAAAGGGAGATTCCAAGTCACTGGCCAATTGGGCGACGTGATGAAAGAATCTGCTAGCGCAGCAATGAGCTACGTCAGATCTCGCGCTCCTCTCATGGGAATCGACAAAGAGTTTTTGCACAATGCAGATATCCACATTCACGTTCCTGAAGGATCTATCCCTAAAGACGGACCATCAGCCGGTGTGACAATGGTGACATCAATTGTCTCTGCGTTGACTAAGATTCCTGTTAGAAAAACCGTGGCAATGACCGGTGAAGTGACCCTTCGCGGAAGAGTTCTTCCTATTGGCGGACTGAAGGAAAAGATGCTGGCTGCCCATCGTGGTGGAATCAAAACTATCATCTGCCCTAAGGAAAATGAAAAAGACTTAAAAGACATTCCTAAGAAGATCATGAAGGAGCTTCGCGTGATTTTAGTAGATCATGTGGATCAAGTTTTGATCAACGCTCTGGAAGTCAAAAAGCCTGAAGAGATCTTCAAGGCTGGGTTACGTGACGCCGTTGAAGGAATCAAAGCTCAGTATAGTGGACAAGTGAACACGCATTAAAAGCTTGGTTTAGGGAAGAATTAGAAATGGCACATTTTACATATGTGCCATTTTTTTTGCAATTTTCTGTTGCCTTAATTCACTAAATGTAAGAAATTTCACCCATCGTTAAGGGGGGAATTTAATGATGGGGTTACCACTGGCTTCTGAGTATCATTACGAGATGGGGCGTCTGTTCTACGACCGTGCTGAATACAGCAAGGCTCAAGAAAGACTGACAAAAGCCGCTGATTTGTTTCTAGAAAAAAAGCAGTACGAGCGTTACATCGATACTGTCAATTACTTGCTTCGCATTTTAGTTGAGCGCGAAGACAACCAAAAGATCCAAGACACTAAAGAGAAGATTCAAGACCTAGTTGTAAAAGAGAACCTGCAACTCAATTCAAGAACTCACTACATTTTAGGCCTTTGTTCTTATTATCGAGACAGCCATGAGAGCACCGCGATGGACTATTTCCAAAGTGCGCTTAAGATTGCTCTCGATAAAGACAATAAAGTCGACATGTGCTACGCGATCTACGGAATCGCAAACACTAATTACTCTCAAGGACATCTTGAAGAGGCACTCAAGGAACTTTATAACCTAGAAGTATTCTTCGGAGCACTTCAGGTTCCCGATCTGCAGATCTCCTCACGCTTACTGAACGGTTTGATTCACAGAAACCGTGGAGATTACGACAAGGCCATCGAATGTTTCTGGCAAGCCTATGAGATGCTCAAAACCAATACCAGCATGCTTCTCTATTACAATGCGCTCTATGGATTGGCTTCCACATACCTGCGCTCCGGCGAAAGACTGCTGTCTCGTGTGTATTTACAATTGGCGCTCAAGAGCATCAACGACAGTGAACTCCCTCGGATGTCCAAGCTTCTGCGCAACACATTGAGCGAACTTGGTCATGAAGACGTGGATGTTCAGTATGATTTAATTTTCAATGCCGAGAGCAACACACTTGTTGAGAAAAATCTGGGCAAAGTAGATTTCAAAAATCAGTTCATTCTGATCGATTTGCTACAGCTTTTTGCTAGAAATCCTGGAAGAATATTTTCCAAGGAAGTTCTGGTTAAAAAAGTCTGGGATCAGAATTATGATCCTACCGTTCATGACAATAAAATTTATGTAACTATAAAGAGGCTCAGACAATTGATTGAGCCTGATTTGAAAAAGCCCAAGTATATTTTCAGAGGTAAAAGCGGATATTATTTGAACAAATCTGCTCGTGTGCTTTTAGGATAATATTTAATTTTAGGGGGATCTGTAATGAAAAGATTTTTATTGAGTTCGATATTATTTTCTCTGATGTGTGCCATGGCTTTTGCCAAAGACGGGCCATTCCCAATGAATGCCGCTTTGGGCAGCTGGAAAGCTGTTGATCAGAATATTGCCATCGAAATTTCTGTTTCCCACTGGGATAAGGATCGCAATCCTGTCCTGAGGGTGAAGGCCACCACGGCAGAAGCAGACAAATCTAAACGCCGATTGATCGGTTTAGGGATTGTGACTCTAGTCAATCCTAATGCTCAAGAACTTGTGGTTCAGATCGAGAATGAGTTGAATCAGAAATCCAAGCTCACCCTGACTCCCTTAGTGAAAGCCTCCGAAGACGGGCATGACCGACTTGAATTTAAAGTCAATATCTCTCAAATTGATCAGGGTTCGGAAAATATCCCAACAAGTCTTGTCAGAGTGCTCGATAACTAGTATACCCAAGCTTCGATCAAATCTCTTATAGTCGGGTGCTTAGCTCAGTGGTAGAGCGCTTGCCTTACAAGCAAGACGTCGCAGGTTCAATCCCTGCAGCGCCCACCAAAATAAAATCCTGCCTCTGGCGGGATTTTTTATTTTAGGGCATACGCGGATGTGATCGTAATTCATCAATCCCTGCAGTGCCCACTTTGATGGTTAACGTTTGCATGGAACGCTTGGCAACAGTACGCTTTTCAGATGCTAAAATTTAGTCCTAAAAATCTATTCCCACTGTTGCCCCTCAATGACAAAACCGTTACCGATGCCAGGGTTCGTGCACACTCAGATCAAGTTGATAAGTATCTGGGACTACAAATAGAAAAAGTTGAAAAGAAACTCCGCCTGCACGGCTGCCGTATCAAAGCGAAAGTGTCACGAGACCACCCTCAGGAATTATGGATCGGACTTGCTGCTAAACGGTTTCTTACTCCTTATACAGAAATCAGAACTATTCTTTCGCTTCTTAAGCCCAAGCAAAGTTCGACCATCGTTGATTTGGGTTGCGGCTATGCCCGGATGGGATTTGTGATCGGTCGGCATTATCCGAAAAATAAATTTCTTGGATACGAGTATGCTGGTGAGCGAGTGAAAGAAAGTAAACGATGTATGAAGCTTGCGGCCTATCCACTCGTAAAAATTAAAACGGCGGATCTGAGTGCTATAGAATTTAAGCCAGTCGTAGCGGATTATTATTTTATTTATGATTACGGAACTGAAGAGGCTATCAAAAAAACTTTATTTGATCTGAAAAAAATCGCTCAGGAAAAAACCATCACTGTCGTCGCGCGGGGTCGTGATTCTAGAGACATCATTGAAGAGCATCACCCCTGGCTCAAAAAAAGCGTGATTCCTAAACGCTATATTCACTTTTCTATTTATTCGTCGAATTAGACAAAATAACTTCTCTCAATTTTCCTCGAACTTTTTTGTCTAAGTAAGAAAAGTTTTTTTCCGTTTTACTCTGGTCTTTGCCCGGGCAGTGCCCTTTGACCCAAATTAGTTCTAGTTGGAGTTGATCGAAAATCAGAAAGAATTCGCGGTAAAGGTCTGCATTGGCGAGCGGAGTGCCCTTGCTCTGACTTATGTATTCCGTGTGTTCGAGTTTTTCGCGTCGAGAGGGTAGATCGACCACAGCTCTGCAATCTGTATAAAGAACTACCGTGATGTCTTTTTTTGCACCAGCCTTGAGACTTCCCTTCAGAGCTTCGGGGAAACTTTCGGCTAAAGCCATGATGGCTCCTCGAAGCTCAGCTCTTATATTATTTTTCTCGTTAATCACGTGAATTTGGAGTTTCGTGTCAGCGAATGCAATAGTGTCATGATCGTAAGAGCTGCCAAAACGAGCATAGCCTATAACTGCAAGTTTATGTGTGTTGCTAAAGCTAGCATCCGTGTAAATATAAATTCTAGGCTGCATATATTCCTTTTATCAATTCGATCATGCTAGTGTCCCATCTTCATGAGTACCACTAAATTTTCAGATTTTAATCTTGTTGAGCCTTTACAACGTGCTGTCGCCGAGACCGGATACACCGAGCCCACACCAATTCAGTTGGCTGCAATTCCGCATCTTCTAGAAGGGCGGGATCTACTCGGTTGCGCGCAAACGGGGACTGGCAAGACTGCCGCCTTTGCGTTACCGATTCTTAATCGACTGGTGAAATTTCCACGTCGTGCAGATCGGAAGCAAACTCGCGTTTTGGTGCTTACGCCCACTCGAGAGTTAGCCATTCAAATTCTTGATAGTTTTAAAACTTACGGAAAACATCTTCGACTCAGTTACACTTGTGTTTACGGTGGAGTTGGCCAACAGCCTCAAGTGAAGGCCATTTCTGGCGGAATCGATGTTGTTGTCGCTACTCCAGGACGATTGCTTGATCTGATAAATCAGCGCTTGGTCAGTTTGCAAAATCTAGATGTTTTTGTTCTTGATGAAGCCGATCGAATGTTGGATATGGGTTTCATTAGAGACATTCGAAAAATCATCGCCATGCTTCCGGCAAAACGTCAGAATTTGTTTTTCTCGGCAACTATGCCCTCGGATATCAAAAAATTAGCTGACAGTATTTTATCTAATCCCGTGCTCGTAGAAGTCACACCTGTTTCAAGCACTGTAGAATTAATCGCTCAGTCGGTTATGTACGTGGAGCGCGGTAAAAAACCCGCATTATTGAGACATGTCCTTTTAGATAAAGCCGCAAACCGCGTTATCGTTTTCACTCGTACAAAACATGGTGCCAATAAGGTAACCGAAGTCCTCGAGAAAAATGGTATCCGCAGCGAAGCTATTCACGGAAATAAATCTCAGTCAGCTCGTCAAAGAGCGCTTGAAAACTTCCGCGCTGGTCGAATTCGTTGCCTCATCGCTACCGATATTGCGGCGAGAGGTATCGACATCGATGGCATAAGTCACGTTATCAACTATGAGATTCCAAACATTCCAGAAAGCTATGTTCACCGGATCGGCCGAACTGCGCGTGCTGGCGCTCAGGGTATCGCTATTTCTTTTTGTGACACCGAAGAACGCTCGTTCATTCGAGATATCGAAAAACTAATTGCGCAGCCAGTTCCAGTTGACCGCGAACATCCTTATCATTCAGCCGAAATTGAAAATGCACGCTTGATGTCTACTGGCAAAGCGAAGGCAGCAATGGAAGGCAATCGCAATCGTCCAAACAATGGCAGCCGCAGTCGGCCTTCAAAATGGCCAGCAAAACGTCCGTCACACGGGCCGCCAAAAGAACGACCTCGATAAAGTAACTCTTTGGTTGAAAAGCTAATGGGGACGGAACTGTCGTACAATTGAGTTTTGATGGTGAGCACGAAAGTCACGTAAGAATAATTAGTCGGTGCTAGTCAGGTAATGGTGAAGTCTTCATATTTCATCGTTTCTATCGAAAGATTCCATCCCCGGTTTAAATTTTACAAGCCGAGTATTCAAGAAACTTAAACGCTATGAGAATTTATGCAAATTAGCTTTTGCTTCCAATAGTGCATTGCTCCGCAAAGAAATGCGCGCTAGATTAAACGCATGCTCAAATACCTGCTAGGACATTCTGAACTTTCCGGACTTTTACACTTTGTTTCGCCGAATCTATTGAAGGTAGTTTCGATCAAAGAAGTGATCGCACTTGCCAACCAATTGAGACTAAATTCCCGAAATGATGACAAATGGAGAGAAGTTCTAAAGCGAAAGCCCTCGTTTACAAAAGAAAACGTGGCCTCTAAAGATTTAGTGTTGCGTGGGGAAGAGATCTTAAAAATTTTCTTTAAACAAATACTCACTTCGAACATGTGGATTTTAGATTTTAGAAAAGAAAATTTTTATCCTGATGGCGGATGGACTCCCTCGGCACTTTATGCAGAAGTGAAACCTTCTTTTTCAAATAGCTTGAGAGAACTTTACCAAGGTTTTTACAGTGATGATGACAAGCGCTTTGATGCAGCTTTAGAAACCTTAAGCTTGACACCGGCTAAAGATGTTTTGAAAAAACATTTTGGCGTAGGAGATCAAACGCAAGTCGAGTTTAAACTCAAGAATTTTCAAACCACTTTCACAGAAGTTTTTGACACTTGCTCTCGTGAAAAGTTGAAATTAGACACTGACTTCTTTGTACTTGGTCTTGCACTTTTGACCCTTTATGAAAATCTGGAAAATCTAAACGTCAAACTAGATGTTCGAAAAAGCTTCAACGCCTCCATGGCTGAAAGTGTAATTCCATGAAAATCGCGGTCACGGGAGCGACCGGATTTATTGGTCATCTTTTACTCGAAAATCTAAAAACTCCCGAAAAGATTATTGCAATCAGAAGATCCTCACCTAAAGAATCAATTGCGAGTGAGAATATCGAGTGGCGCACTGGGGATCTCTTTTCACTTTTGCAACTTGAAGAAGCTCTCGTAGGAGTGGACGTCGCGATCTATCTGATTCATTCGATGCTTCCGTCCGCACGGCTCATGCAAAGTCGTTTTGAAAATGCTGACCTCTTGCTAGCCGACAATTTTGCTCGGGCTTGCAGTAAAATGAATGTGAAAAGAATTATTTATCTTGGCGGGTTGATCCCTGAGACGGGAAAATTGTCTCGTCATCTGCAAAGCAGATTGGAAGTTGAACATACTCTCGCCAGCAAAGGCGTGGCTGTCACAGCTTTAAGGGCTGGATTGATTTTAGGAGCGGAAGGCTCATCATTTCAAATGCTTTACACCTTGGTCAAAAGACTTCCCGTGATGATCTGTCCTCGTTGGACCAGGAGCTTGACTCAGCCCATTGCCGTTGATGATGTGCTTGCCATGTTACAATTCTGTGTTGACCATCCAGAAACAGCCGGCCACGTTCTTGAAATTGGTGGTTCCAATATTCTTTCGTACAGAGATTTGATGAAAGAAGTGGCGTTGGCCATGAATAAGAAAAGATTTTTTATAAATGTGCCATTCTTTACGCCCGGACTTTCCAGACTCTGGGTTCGACTTATCACAGGGGCAAGTAAGAATTTAGTGTATCCACTGATTGAAAGTTTAAAACATGAAATGGTCGCCAAACAAAATGCGTTGATCACTTGGGCACATATTTTGCCAATGAATATTCGTGATGCGGTCCAAAAAAGTTTACTAAACATTCATCCCACCTTAAGAAAAATCACAAATGATCGAGTAGAAAGTTTAAAAAAAGCAAAGTACGTCAGGTCTATTCAACGTCTGCCCATTCCTAAGGGAAAAGACGCTGCATGGATAGCTGCAGAATATTTTCGTTGGCTTCCAAAATTTATGACCCCTCTGGTGCGAGTTGAAATGAAAACAGAAAATCTTTGGAGCTTTACTATTCCATTGATTAATTTCTGTGTGTTGACCTTGAAATATTCTCCAGAGAGAAGTGCGCCTGATCGTCAGCTTTTCTATATTAATGGAGGATGGCTTGCTCGTTATGATCTTTCTAGAAATGGCAGATTAGAATTTAGAGAAGTTCTGGACGGAAAGTCAGCTCTCGCGGCCATTCACGATTTTCGTCCAAGACTTTCTTGGTATCTTTACAATTATACTCAGGCCTTAGCGCATCTCTGGGTCATGCACAGTTTCAGTTCTCATCTTAAAAAAATAAAATAAAATTCAATTTCGATTGAATACTTCAGTTTTTAAGTTTTAAAATTATTCATGAATAAAAACATATGCATTTTAAGTTCTGTAATTTTGATTTTAACTGCCTGCAGTTCGAAACCTTTGGCCGATGCGCCTTCATGGACAAAAACTCCGTCTAGAACTGTCGAAGGTGGTTACATCGTTTACCTAGGTACAGGGGAAGATTCAAATTTAGAACGATCGATGTTTTTAGCTGAAAGCATGGCACTGCAGGATTTAGCCAACGAATGTTCTTTTGTTCCAAGGGGAGCGAGAGTCGAAGATCATTATTCGGAAAAAGCCATATACACTCACATGAGTTTTGCGAAAGTTGCTGTTGAATTTCAGGATTGTGATGAAGCGAAAAAAGTAACCGACCCAGAAAAAATAAAACTACTCGCGAACAGTGGTTTCACTGAAGAGATTAAAAGATATTAAACGATCGTCGAGGGAGTTGCCCCTGAGTCCGACGGTTCAAATATTCAAATGCCTCCAGAGCCCACTCAAACTGTGAGTAATGGTGACCACTCTCATATTTTTGTTGTGAGACAATACATAGCTTATCAAAAAGAAGTTGTGATACTTGCGCCGACTAATTCTTACCCGCCAGCAGCTCCGCAGACGGTCGCCTTTGCTAATTCAGTTCAGCCAATGCAGGCTAGAGTAAGTGCTTATGAAACTGATCATCCTGAATTACAAAAGACTACTCAGACTTGGTCTTCAGCACCATCAAAGCCAAAATTTTTCCAAAACAAGGCCCTACAAGATCACCCTGTAAAATATCCTGAAGCGCCACAATCCAAGAAAAATTCTGGTGGTTATAAAAAGCGTGGCGGCCACTCAAACGCAGGCCAGGGGCGGAAAAGACGTCGGGGTGGCAATACGGATTCCGAGAACTAATCCGACCTGGATTGACGTATCAAACGAAAACCACCTGTGCTATAAAACTAGGCAGTTAGTAAATTTGTCTTCTCACCGAGTTCTTGGCATAGTGCCGTTTTTCTCCTTGAGCTGACCCAGCTTTAAGGAGCACTCATATGGTTGAAACCCCAATCCCGTTGGAATCTTTTGATTCTTTCCCACTTTCTCCAGGTCTTAGAAAATCTCTCGAACAAATGGGATACACCCAGCCCACAGCTATTCAAATGCAAGCCATTCCTGCTGCATTGACTAATCGCGATTTGATTGCATCTGCACAAACTGGTACCGGCAAAACTGCTGCTTTTTGTATTCCTATCATTGCTAAATTAGAAAAGAACGCAAAAAAGAACGCTCTCATTTTAGTTCCTACACGTGAGATCGCTACACAAATCACCGAAGTTTTAAATCAACTCACAAAATCTGTGGCTCAAATGAGCACAGTTTTGCTTATGGGTGGTATGCCCATGGGTCCACAAATCAAAGGCATTCAGAAAAAACCTCGAATCATTATTGCTACTCCTGGAAGACTCGTCGACCATTTGAAACGCGGAACTGTTTCTCTTTTCGGAACAGATATTCTCGTTTTGGACGAAGCCGATCGTATGTTAGATATGGGTTTTGCTCCTCAGCTGAATGAAATTTTGCGTTTCTTGCCTGGACAAAGACAGACATTTTTCTTTTCGGCGACTTACCCCAACAATATCCAAAAGTTGGCTAGCCGCTATTTGAAAGATCCAGTGCGTTTAGCTGTCGGTGCTGTTTCTCAGCCCGTGAAAGAAATTAAACAATCCATGATCCAAATGCTCGCCACTAAAAAAAATGAGATTTTAGCTGACGAATTAAATGCACGTGAAGGATCAGTTTTGATTTTCGCTCGCACAAAACATCGTGCAGACAAACTCACTCGCCAAATTGAACTCATGGGGCATCCTGCAAACCGTATCCATGGTGGACGATCACAAAATCAAAGAATTTCTGCATTGAACGGATTCCGCGTTGGAAAATTCAGAATCTTAGTTGCTACTGACCTTGCTGCTCGAGGAATTGATATTCCTTCGATCGCTCATGTCATCAACTATGACCTTCCTCAGTGTGCTGAAGATTACGTGCATCGCATTGGTCGTACCGCTCGTGCGGGCGCCAAGGGTGAAGCCATTAGTTTTGTCACACCTGAAGAGCGTGGGCAGTGGAAAGAAATTTCCACTCTTCTCGCGAAGAAAGAAAAAGCCGCTGTCATTCAATAACAACGGCAATTAAGTTTATAATAGTTAGAAACCCAGAGGCAAAACTTCTGGGTTTTTATTTTTTAAGCGAGGCCAGTTGATCTTTTTTATCCAGCTCTGAAAGTGAATCAAATCCGCCAATAAGATTATCTCCATTGAAAATTTGCGGCATTGTTCGTAATCCTGAAAGTTTCAAAAGTCTTTCCCACTCAGCGTCATCATCTTCACCAACTTTTTTTTCTTCAAACTCGACGCCTCTAGATTTTAAAAGCTTTTTTGATGCCTCGCAAAAAGGACAATTGTTCATTGTATAGACTGTTACAGTTTTCATTTGATACTCCCGTTAATTGTGATTAGATACTCCCATGATTACAGACACACACGCTCTCATTTATTATATGATCCATTGGGTAATCTCAGCAGTCTCGGTTATTATTACCGCTAAGTTGATCAAAGGATTTGAGGTTTCAGGATTCTGGTCAGCTCTTTCTGCAGCCGTGCTGATTGCCATCGCGAACACCATCATTTGGCCGATCCTTATTTTCCTCACTTTGCCACTGAACGTTTTAACATTGGGTCTATTTACGTTTGTCGTCAATGGCATGGTGATAAAAATCTGTGCTGCCTTGCTGCCTGGATTTAATGTGAAAACCTGGGGAGCTGCGATTTTGGGCGCTCTCGTCTTGACGATTGTGAGCACACTTCTCCACTACGTTCTGGTTTAATCCCAGACTTAGGGCTTGAAATCTCTCTAAACTGCTGAAAAATCAAGACATTCCTACCTTTTGTTCTGCTGCCTAATATCCGATAAATCCTTGTATGAATGTTAAATTCTCAATTCGATATAAAATTTTGTCCGTTGTGACAATTCTTCTGGTCACTGCCATAGGCTTTTATCTTTGGTTGGCTATGGGGATTTTTAAAGAAGACAAGCGATTGCTTATTTTCGATTTGAACAAAGGATTGGTCACAACCCTCGGAGCAGAAGTTGAAACTTCTTTGCGTGGGGCGAGTGATAAACTCAAGCTGTACGCGCATTTGGGAAATAAAAATTCCTTTCAAGAAATAATTGATCACGATCCTCTGATGGTCCGCATGGAGCTTTATGAGCGCGGGCTAGATGGCAAACTGAAACTCGCTTCTCAAGTTTCAGATCAAGAGTTTCAAAAATTGTACAATCTGGAATCCGATTATTTTGAAGGAAAATTAGCCTTAGCAAAACCAATTCCATTCGACGACATTCAATCCTCTTCTTTGAGCGTCTGGAATGCGAGCCTCAAGGATTATCCCCCTTTGATTGGCGTGGGAATTTCCGTTATTCAAGACGGAGCTAGCGGGCAGCCCGAAAAAATAATGGCGGTGGTGGGATTTCTTAAAGCCGATGTCTTTTTAAAAAATCTGAAAGCGGCGTCTCTCACCCAAGCTTATATAGTAGATCAAAAAGGTCATGTGCTTCTTCACCCTAGAAACGAGTTGATGGCGGAGGGCGCGGATTTTTCTGAGGCTCCCATCGTGAAAGAGCTTCGCCAAGGATCGATGTCGAGTGGTGCTTTAGAATTCAACGAGAATGGATCAAGCTTTCTTGGTGCTTATTCTAAAACTGGATTTGCTGGAGTGAGCATTGTTTCCCAAGTTGAGAGTGAGAAAGCTTTCGTGGCGGTGACACATCTTTTGCGACGTTCATTTATTTTTGCCTTGATGGTCAGCACCGTAGCTTTTATCGCAACCATATTTTTGTCTCGCACTTTGACTCGACCGCTACAGAATCTATTAGCGGCAATTCAAAAAGTTTCTGAAGGCAATCTCAGTACTGAATTGATAGTAAATTCGAGAGATGAAATTTCTGTGCTCTCCCATTCGTTCAACCAGATGACCACGGACTTGAAAAATTCTCGTGAACAGCTTGTTGAAATAAATATAGAACTCGAAAATAAGGTTGCTGATCGAACGAAAAAATTAGAAGAACAGAATCATGCAGTGAAGGAAGCTCAAGAGGCTCTTCTCAAAACAACTCGGTTAGCGTCAGTTGGGGAAATTGCCGGCCGCGCAGCACATGAGGTTTTGAATCCTTTGACTAGCATCATGGCCCGTATCCAAAAAGTGCAGAAGAAGCTCAATGAAGAAGTGGCCGCAGATAAAAATCTCCTCGGAGATATCCTTTCCGCTTGGAAAGGCGATCTCAAGGAAAAAGGTTTTGACGGATTTATGAAATCCCTAAATGAGCCTTCGGTTCTAGATCCAAAGCAAACTCTTCTTCAAGAGGATCTTGGAAATATAAATGAGGTTTTCAAGAGGTGGGATGAGGGGCTAGATTCTTTGGGTAACGACACTCAATTTCTTTTGCAACAAGTGAGTAGGATAGAAAAAATCCTCGGCAGCATGCGATCTCTCAGTCATATGGGTGGGCAAAAATCTCAATATAAAGCACATGATGTTCTTCACGACTCGATCAATATTGTTGCTGACTTATTTTCTAAGAACAAGATTATCGTGGAAGAGAAATATCTCGCAAATTCTGATTTAATTTTTGTGGATCGCGACGAACTCATCCAGGTGATGACCAACGTGATGAAAAATGCTCTCCATGCGATCATCGAAAATAAAAATGCACGAGGGAAAATTCAAATAGAAACGCGAAATGAAAAAGACAAACTAATAATCGATATTGTGGACAATGGAATCGGAATTTCACCCGAGAATAAAATTAAGATATTTGAGAATAATTTCTCAACAAAATCACCAGAAATTGGAACAGGACTTGGACTTAACATTAGTCGAAGATTTGTTCGTGCTTTTAACGGCGATTTATTTTTGGTTGCCAGCGATAGTGGAGAAACTCGATTTCGAATCGAAATTCCAGTGAGCGTTAGAACTCAAGAGGCTGCGGCATGAAGACATTACCTTTTAAAATTTCAGGCCAGAAATTGGCTCATCAACATACATTTCTACTTAAATGGCCAGAGAGTCGTCGCATTCTAATTGTCGACGATGAAAAAGAAATACTGCAAGCCTATCAAGATATTCTCACCCCAAAATCCAATGTCGTCGCACTCAAGAGCAGTCGGTCCAAAACTGTAGAGGTCGTTAAGGACGCTAGTGATGCTGATCTTTTTGAGTTGGTAGTTGTAAGCACTGGTGAAGATGCTGTGATTGCAGTTCGAAATGCACGCTCCGAAGGCAAGCCTTTTGCCATGGGATTTTTCGACGTGCTTTTAGGTGGCGGCATCGATGGCATTGAAACCGTAAGACAAATTCACGAACTTGATCCATCAATGCACGCGGTGTTGGTCACGGCTTATCAAGATCGTCATGTGAACGGTATCCAAAAAGTTTTTGGTAATGACTTCAAAGACATGTGGGACTATCTCAATAAACCATTCTCTGAGGGTGAAATTCTGCAAAAAGCACGCGGAATGGTGTCAATGTGGAATATTCGACAAAAGCAAATTTCTCAGCAAAACTATCTTGATGAAATGAAAAAGCAAATCAACACTCATGAAAAAAATCTAGCCGTTGCAGCAGTTTCTCGGAACGTGGGCCATGAGTTTGGAAATATTTTACTTCAGATAATGGGTAAGGCTGATCTCTCGAGAAATTCAAGCTCTGAAGAAATGAAAAAAGCTCTAGAAATGATTTTGGTCGCGTCTGAACACGCGAGCAAAGTATTGGAGCGTTTCAAAAGTCTTTCAAATCCAAAGTTTGAAGATGAAACCATGCAACCCGTGGATATTTCCAAACCCATTGAAGACACCATCATGCTCATGGAACATGAATTGAACAAGCGAAGCATCACGGTGATACTTTCTGGCCTCGATAGTCTTCCGAAAATTCCGGGGAATCATTCAGCATTGGTCCAAGTTTTTATGAACTTGATTATCAATGCTACTCACGCCATTGATGATGAAGGCAAGATAGAAATTAGCGCCCAACTTATAAATAAAATTCTAGAGATCAAGGTTCACGATTCCGGGCCAGGGATTAAACCTGAACATCTTGGCTCTTTGTTTGATGCTTTTTTTACTACTAAGGGTAAAAAGGGAACCGGCCTCGGACTTTGTGTTTGCAAAGAAGTTATCGAGATCAGCCATCAAGGCAAATTGACTGTCACCAATCATATTCAAGGGGGAGCTGAGTTTACTATTCTTCTTCCCATTGAAGAAGGAGAGGCATTGTGAAGTATGCAGAAAAGATTTTCCTGATTGTCGACGACGACGGTCTAGTTCGGGACATTCTTGTTCAATATCTAAAAAGTTTTGGCTTTCATAATATTCTCGAAGCTAAAAATGGCAAAGCCGCACTTAAATTAATTCGGGCGACACCCAATATTAATTTTATCATTTCGGATTGGGAAATGCCTCACATCGACGGACTTACGCTTCTTAAAGCGGTTAGAAAAGAAACGGGTTTGAGTCACGTTCTGTTTTTGATGGTCACCTCTCAAGGATCTCGCGAGAGAATGAAAATCACCAAAGCTGCAAAAGCCCACGTCGACGCCTATATAGTGAAACCTTTTAGAAGTGAAATTCTCAAAGAAAAAGTGATGAATCTCCTCAACGGTAAAGGTGATCCCAGCGCTGACTTTTTTGAAGAGTCTCTCGCTGATGAATTCGGAAATGTTGATGTGGCCGAACGTGCTGCAGGAGAGCTTGGAGATGTTTACGAGAGCGGAGAATTTGATCCTGAAAATCCACCTGAGGAAATTGACGTCACCAGGTTAAATATTATTTTGATTCTAAAACTTGTTAACTCGTATAAAAAAATAAAATGGTTTGAAAAAGCCGTGAAACTTTGTCAGGACGCTGACGATCATTTTCCTGACAACGCAGATGTTCTTTATAATTTAGGCCACTGTCATTATCTTTTAGGTGAAATGACACAAGCCGAAGAATTTTTACGCAAAGCGGTTAAGGTAAATAAATATCATGTGGAATCATTTGATCTTTTGAGCAAGATTCCAAAAGCGGCGTGAAATGGAAACTTTCAGAGTTTCGATCATTCAATTTTTAGTAATTTTAAATTCACTGCTGATTTTTCTTCCAGTCGGTAGCGCCTCTGCGTCCCAAATTGTTGAGAATTTTTCTACTTCGACATATTCTGACAAAGCAAATTCCACGGGCGTTTGGAATACTTCTCTAAAAATGATTCACCCGCAAATGGCGGTATCCACCACAACCGCAATCTATAGCGAGTTTTCTCCAATTACAGATGTGGGGGACGGAAGTGATGGCTCATTTGATGTAAGCACTTACGCAAATTTCAGTATCGGTGGATCAACGGCAGGAAACACCATCATCATAGACACTTCAGTTCACCCCGTTTTAAAATTCACTTCGTTTAATTTGGCTCCAGGCTGGGTTATCAAAGGCCAAGGTGCTAACCCACTTTGGTTTAAAGTTTTAGGAACTT
The DNA here is from genome assembly GCA_043732305.1 of Oligoflexia bacterium. Classification (GTDB taxonomy): domain Bacteria; phylum Bdellovibrionota; class Bdellovibrionia; order JABDDW01; family JABDDW01; genus JAYTHU01. Next base: position 56,395 of record JAYTHU010000062.1, on the reverse strand, counting down.
TTACTAACAGTGGAACTATCGACTGCAGCGGTGGCAATGGTTCAGGCACTACCCCCACCACGGCCAATTCACCGAGTGGCGGAAGCGGAAAATGTGGCGGCGGAAATGGTGGCGCCGGCGGATATGTTGGAAGCACTGCTGTCACCGGCGTGAGTGGATGCTCACTTGCAAATGGTGCTTGCACAGTCGCGGGCGGAGCAGGCGGCGGCCAAGCTGTGAACAATGCGGGGGGCGGCGGTGGCGGCGGCGGCTATTATTCCAATCTTGCGGGCACAAATGGCGCTGGCACAGGGCCTGGTGCCGGTGGAACATCTTTGCTTGATCCATATATCACAGCATTTTCAAACTTAATCGGCGGACCTGGCGGTGGAAGTGGCGGCGGCGGCGGCGGATATTCAACAACTGTTGGCGCTAGCAGTGGTGCCGGGGGTGGTGCTGGTGGCGGTGTGATTCGAATCACTTGCGTCGGAGATTTTACCAACACCGGATATATTTTAGCAAATGGCGGAAATGGTGGCTCAGAATCTGGCGCGGACACTTCTGGATCTGGTGGCGGTGGTGCGGGCGGAGCAATTTGGATTCAAACGATGGGAAATTTTTCTGCGACAGGCCCCGTGCATTCAATCAATGCCCTCAATGGAACCGGCGGAACAATTGTCTCCGGAACGGGAACCGGTGGTGCTGGAGCCAATGGCCGCACCTGGTTGCTTCAAGGAGAAGTTTTTACCGAGACAAATTCCGAAGTTCCAATTGCTAATCTTGGAGACAATGGGCAGCCACTTTTTTCTGAACTCGTCTACACGGTGCAATCTCTGGCCTATGATGTGAAAAATACGAACCCAACTTACAATTCATTTATAATGAATGTGAATCTTCCCGGAACAAGTACGGCTACGCTTTTAGTTGCTGGAAGCAGTGATAGTTTTGTGAATGATGACACAGGATTTGTTGCGGCGACAAACGTCTCTGCACTACAAGGTAAAAGGTATTTTCGATTTAAAATAAGTTTTAGGTACTTGCCTGCAGCTTTTGCGGCACCACCACTTCCGGTTCCTCTCGAGATATTTTCTCTTACGGCTAATTTTGATGGTAAAAGCCAATCGAATTTTACTTTTCAACCGTCTTGCGGAACTTTGGATGGGCCTGGAGAATTTAGTTTAGTGCTTTCGCTATGTTTTATGATCACTCAGTTATTTAAACTCATGTTTAAGTTTAAAAATCGTTCACCAATGAAAGCCTAACCACAAATATCCGCCTATATCATAAAAGAAATCTCGGTTGAGAGTGAGTCCACTTGCCGCACGGGATTCTACGGTAAAACTCCACTGAGTGGTAGGCCAAGCATCCAGATACCAAGTTTCATTAATACTCGCATCTAGAGCGTAAACTTGCCCGCCCACAAATGCAATTCGGTATCGCGTTTCTTTCATGTCTCCTGGATTTAGAGTTTCAATCATTGGACCCACACCCCAAAATTTCAGTGTTGCCAGATCTTCCAGATCAGTGCGTTTGAAGGCGAGATATTGACTGACGTAGATTCCCCATTTTTCGTTCTGCACAAAAGCAAATCTCAAAGTGCTGGTGTTCAGTAAATCTTGAAATGGAAAGGTGCTTGTGGGTTTAGCTTTTAGCGAGAGGGCATGAAATTCAAATTCCAATTTCCAAGACTCAAATTTTTCGACGGGTGGTGCTATGATCAATGAAAAATCTCCGATAGCAAGTCCGGAATATTTAGCTGTGAAGTCTGATCCACTAAAACTAGAAATATCATAATGGGTACCAAACATCAGACTGAAGTCCCAAGGATCTGTGTATTCAATTTTTGGTTCTGGCCTAACCGGAGTTTCCACCGACGCAATCACCGGAGGTACCAAATCTAATTTTGGAGATTGAGTTTTGGCCATAGTTTTTGGAATCGCCAAAGGCAAAATTGGTTTAGTGGGAATTTTTGTGAGGTCGGTAAATGCTGTTTCGCTAAATAGTCCGAGTTCGCCTCTTGCGTCTTCCGCCGCTACTCGCCAGTAATATCTTCCCAGCTTAAAATTTCTCCATTTAAATTTTTCTCTAGAGACATGATGTGATCTGATGTTTTCTCGAAATTCTGGTGAATCTGAAATTTCAATCACGTAGGACGCAGCCTCCTCAACTTTTTCCCACTGAAATTCTGCAGAATAGGATTTAATTTCACTAGTTCTGCCCGTCTCGTCGGCTTCAGCTTGAGGAAGGATTAATTTCCAAATTTTAGAAAGCAACTTAGTAAGTTTGCCTGAAGGCTTAACATCTTTTCTTAGTGAGGTGTCATCTTCTATCACCGCGGGTCTGAGCTTAGGAGCTTCCAGCGGCTTTTCTAAAATATAAAAAACACTTTTATAAAGTTCAGGAATCTCAAAATTCGAATCATCAAATCCTTTGACTCTCCAGAAATACTCTCCCTTAGGTAAACCGTCTACGGTTGAGCCCAGTTGAGAAGATTTTGATTCCTTGACGATATTTTTAAATTCGATATCGGTTGCGATTTGCATTTCGTAATCTTTGACGCCGTCGGATCGTGTCCAAAGAAAGTTGACTGTTTCTTCTTTTTTGAAACGCTGCCGGGCAACTGGAAAAACTAGATGAATTTTAGGAGCTGCCCAAACATACAGCGCTCTGGCAAATGTAGAGGCACTCGCAGTGTTTAGTTTCACTAGATAATTTCCCAGTGAAAACTGAGAGTGAAAATCAGACGTACCAGGATTGAGCGCAAACATTTTGCCGCTGGCCTCAACACTTTTTACCATGCTTTCGTCATTGCCAAACGTCTTCCAAGAAAAAGAGACGTCACTTTGACTTTCATGGGTGTAAATTTTCTGTCCGTCCACCGGATATACCCACTGGAGATTCCCGGAGATTTTTTCTTTTAGAATCTGATGGTTTTCTATTTGTGCGGATTCGCCAGGTTGAATCACCTCTGCAACAAACATTGTTTTTGCATCAATGATTTTTATTGCACCAGATTGGGCTTCTATTTCAATTTTGTCCTCGCCGCTTGAACGCAAGTTCACCTGAGAGTCACGCCCGGCGGATATAATATATTCCCCTGCGCTCAAACTCTGTGGCTCGCGCCCCGCAATGGTTCTGATATTTCCTTTTTTGAAACGTAAGCGCAATGGACCGTTCGCTTCACCAGGCAGTGGCGGTTCGATAGTGAGAAGTGTGTTCTCGTTCATAGAGATGCCACTTCCGCCTTGCAAAGAAATATCTGCGGTCGATTGGCTCATAGTTAAAACGGAATCGTACGCAAAAAGTGGTTGTTCAATTTGCGTGTTCTCCCAAATCAAACTATCTTGCGATCTTTTTCGGACCTGACTTTTAAAATTTTCGATTTTTCCTAAAGACTTGCCTAAAGAATGGGATTGGGAATTTGTAGAAGTCGAATTTATATCGTGAGAAAGCCAAACGCTTTCCGCCAAAAATAGTAAAATAGCTAACGATACAAGATATTTATCCACCCTACTTTATCGACAAAGTAGATGGAAAGTGTGACTGGACTATCGCAGAGTTTTAAACGTAGTGTCTGGACTTGTGGCTTGATTCGCAGAGTCTGCTTGTGAGGTCACAGTGATATCGTAAAGAGTGAAGGCCGTTAGTCCAGAGAGTGTGACAGAATGGCTCTTTGTTAATGTCGGATCCGCAGATGTCTGAAAAACGGTGTACGGATAAGCTGAATAAGTCACAATGGAATTCGCATTCACATTTGAATCCCAAGTGATTGTGGCCCCAGTTTGAGTCACATTCGCAATGTTCAAATTTGTGATTGTCACTGGAGTGGTCTGTCCACAAGGGTTTATTGAGGCGCTAGCAGGGAGTTTAAAGTTTTCTGTGTTCAAGATATTCCATCCGCGAAAATTTAAATCGTTAAAAGCAAGTGGAGTGGAAGGTGTGGTGGTTGGATCCCAGAAAAGTGAGTTCCCACTTTGTCCACAGAGTGGATCGGTGAGATTCGAGGTCGATGAAGCGACCTGTCTCCAGATCAAATTTAGTGCGATGTGATATCGAGGACCTTGATAGTAATCAAGCTTCATCGGAATTTTAGTAAAGTGATTCATGTAGATGGCGGAACTGGCACAGGCCAATTGAGTGGCGTGAGTGCCATCATCATTAATAAAATTAGTGTATCCTTCGCCAGTTTGGTTGAGCTGCATGATGGATCCGTCATCACTCAATAGCGCCAACTGATAAAAACCATCCGTGTCGCTTTCCCTCAGCTGCAAAGTGCTTTCCAGGTGGAGCGCAAAATATTCGTAAAGACTATTGCCAGCAGCTGTCTGCACCAATGATCCACTGTTCGTGATGAACCCTTCGTCAAATGGGCGAGTGGGTGTGTAAAGTCGATTTAAATAAAGCGTGACTGGAGCTTGAACACCCTTAGTTATATAGTCGGCGACATGGGTGTATCTGGGCATTGAATCAGTTAAATAATAAAGGTTTCCAGCTAACCCGCTTGTCGGAAGTGCAGTGGGATCACCACCTGCTCCATTCAAATTTGTGCAAGATGAGGTCTGTGATGGTGTCACTACGACAGCAGCTCCCCCAGCAGTTCCGGAATCACTAGTATCGCAAGCAGCAAGAGCTAGAGAACACATGACGACAGTTGTAACGACCAAGCTATAACGTCCCATAAATTACCCCCGACCTTAGTCAATCACTCTATCGGACAGGGGGGCTAGGAGCTTAAGGCCTAATAAGTTAGTCGTTTCGATGGCTTAAGATTACTTTTAGTATATCGATAGGACGAGTTTGAGCTTGCCAAGGTTTATCCTTTAAAATTATAGCCCTTTTTTGTGAAGATGGTCCTGATCATGTCTCGCTTGTCACCTTGGATTTCGATGACGCCTTCTTTGCCACTAGTTAAGTACGTTCCGCCAGACCCACATTTCTTTTTGAGTTCGGTGGTCAAATCTCGCAAAAATATTTCTTGTTTCGGCAGCTCATCAATAACCGTCACGATTTTTCCATTGCGACCTGATTTTTCCATTCTCAGCTTCGCAACAAACTTATATCCACTTTTTCTCGCTAGGCCGTCGGCTTTCTCGCATGTGCATTCAGATAAAAGTTCTTTGCATTTTGGGCATTTTTCTTTTTTAGATGAGTCAGTGGAATAGACTAAACGAGAGTTGTCACTCATTGACTGTTGCCTTTGTGCTTTCGTTTAAATTTTTAAACTGAATGTGACCTAAAATTGTCTGCGTTAGAAATGCTTCATTCTCGCTTGTGCAATCGAAGGGGAAACGCGTACTGGAATTGTTCCAGCGTTTAAGCCAACGTTCTCCAAGTGGAGAACTCAAATCTTCCAACCGAGTGGTCGCTTGCGTTGTTTCATTTTTAAGCCCCGTGGCGATTCCTGAACCAACAAAAAAACCTGCAGCTAGGAGTGCCGAGCGGATAGGTGTTGCACGGCTATAGGTGAAGAGTTTAGCGTTTTGATTTTCTGACGAGTCTTTACATTTTGCCCGTAGCTTTTTAAAGCAGGCGAGTGTCCACATGTCTTTGTTCATCTTGGGGGAGTAAGGATCGTAGAAAATGAGATCGGCTAAATTTTGTTCTTGTGAAATCAAATCTAAAAAATCACCATGTCGAAGTTCCCAAGTGATTATTTCGCTTTTCCAAATTCTATTTTGTAAAAGTTCGGCGATGGCACTTTCAAACCCAAAGAAATGGTCAAATTGAGCGGAATTTTCTAACGCGAATTCAAGAAGTGTCAGGTCCACTTCAAAACTCACAAGTCTTAGTTTTCGATTAGAGTTTTTTGCCGCATGCAAAACCGCAAGAGAGTTAGCCGCAGCTCCAAGCCCCACATCAAAAATCACCAGCTCGTCTTCTTTGAGCGCGAGGATTTCTTTTAGACCAGACTGTTCAATGTAAAGTCCGTTGGCCTCGAGCCAAGGTCCCACAGGATTATGCATGATTTCCCCGACAGCTTTATTCAAGATGCTTATGGCGCCGGTGGAAGTTTTTACGATCTCAAATAGAGGGTGAATCACGACCGGAATATTCCATAAATGAAGTGGATTCGCAAGGGCTGCAAACTCAGTTCATTTATGGTAGAGTTGATTCTATGGATTTCGAAAAAATCAAAAATGAAGTCAAGTTTGTGGCCGTGAGAAGTCGAGGTCCCGGCGGGCAGAACGTTAACAAAGTTTCCTCCGCTGCCGTTCTTTATTGGAGCTATACTTTTTCACCGGCCTTGACTGATGCACAGAAATATTTGATTCGGACTAAACTCGAATCAGTGATCAATAAAGAGGAACAAGTTTTTGTTCGTAGCGATGAATTTAGAGATTTAGTTAGAAATAAAGATCGCTGCCTTGAAAAATTGCGAGGTCTTCTCACTTCTGCTTTTCATAAGCCAAAAAAGCGCAAAGCCACCCGACCCACTCGAGCTTCCAAAGAAAGAAAGCTCGATGGTAAATCACACCGTGGTGATATTAAAAAATCACGAAGTAAGAATTGGGACTGAAGTTGAGTTATCAATCAAACATTAACTTATAAAAGATTTTAGATACAGCTTTGGCACTTGAAATAAAACCATGTAGTAGTGAACGCGGAAGTCGGCGAATCGTTCTCTAAAACTTACAAGTTCCGCGCTTTGGTCCTCTAAATATTTTTTATAAGGCATGAAGTGTGATGGTTCATCTCTGTGAATGACGGCGAATATGCCGTGCAGCAAGCGATCGTTACGCACGAATTTTTGAGACAATAACCATTCAACCTGTTTCAAACCGCGCTCCTCAGTGATCATGATTGTTCGCAGAAGTGTATGGAATTTTTCTTTGGTTTCAAGCAACTCACTTTGATCTAGGTCAACAATAGGTTTTCCAAAAATCCTTAAAACTAACTGATCAATGTAACCAAGTTTTGAGTCGATCGGAAGTGGATTTACTTCCATCTTATTAAAATAATTTTGAAACATGAGATGGTGTTTTTTCTCATCATTGGCGTGTTTAGAAATTGAATCAAGCATTTCTATATCTGCTGGGAATTTCGATTTGAATGAGTCTCTTAACTTTTTGAGCTGAGTGTAACCTTGGTATTCATTGTAGAGATAAATCGACAGAATGATGCGAGTGAGCCGTTTCATTTGATGAATTTAAATTTGTAAGTTTCGGGAACAAAAAGACTTAAAATAAAACTCAAGATGATTATCCCTTCGAGCAAGAAAATCGCGTAGAGAAAACTTGGTCCCGGGCCCTTGATCCATTCCATTGCCAAAGCAACAATGACTCCGCCAGCATTTCCAGCGAGCATTAAAATTCCGGTAGCAAATCCTGCAATTTTTTCTCCGACGATCTCGGCGCACATTTCTAAAAGTAGAGAGAACGCCGGCAGAAAAGTAAATCCTTGGATGGCCGCAAGCACGCAGACAATTCCCAATCCACGACTTCGGCATAGGGGAAACAATGTCAGTGATGTCAGAAATAAACATATAACCAATAAAATTTTCCTTTTTTTGATCATGTCCGAAATTGCTGGAACCAAACCCGCACCAATAATTCCACCCAGAATGAGAACTCCGCCGATGATTCCCGCTTGCACAGAATTTATTCCCTGAGGTGCAAGGATAGGTTCTATCCAAGTGGTTAGACCGTTGAAGTAGCCTAGGCCGAGAAACGAGAGCACAAAGAGAATCATGACATTCCTATTGCGCAGTAAACTTTTGAGTCCATTTATAAATTCGTACTTGTCTTGAACTCCCAATACAGAAACAACGGATTTAGAATTTGGATTAGGATGCACTAAGAAATAAAATGCCAGGCAAAACCAGAGAGTGCCGAATGCATCGACGATCATTGTTTGACGAAAGCTAAATGTTTCAACCATTGCAGGAGCCAGTGCCATACCTGCCGCCATGCCCACGAACATCCCCACAGTGGCAAGACCGGTGGCCATCGCGGTTTGTTCTCCTTCGAACCAATCAAAAACTACTTTTGTGATCCCGTTGATGACAAAGGGTTGCGCCACCGCAATTCCAATTTGTGCGATCAACAAAACATAAAAATGTCCGTCGAAAATCCTTAGACAAGAAAAGGCGAGCATGATAGCGCAGCCCACTCCCACACCAAAGCGGTACCCTTTTTTATCAATGATAATTCCCGCAGGTATAGATAGGAAAACATAGATCAACGGGAAAACCAAAACCAAGAGACTTGCGGTGCTCTCGGTGACATTATATTTTTTTTCGATGAGTGAAAGAATCGGCGCGAACTCAAGCCAGAGATATTGACTGAGGGCTGCGACTAAAGAGTATGCGGCAAGCACGGTCCATTTGTTTTTCATGAACTTACGATAACATTGGAAAAATAAAAAAGGCCACCATCATGGCAGCCTTAGTGTTGTTCATCCTTTTAAATCAAATCAAAATCATATTACAAATTGATGTATGCCGCCAATGCCACGTTGGATTGTGCAGTCGACATTGCCACCCAAATCCATTGTAGATTTGGATAGAGAAAGATATCTCTGGTCACAGCTATTCCTAAGCCAGCAGATTGGGTCGCTGTCTCGTGATAGAAAGTTCCAGAATCTTGTAGAGTATTGTAGTATCCAAAACCTCTGAAAACGGTTCTGAAATTCAAAGTTGGATTGAAGGCATATTCGATATAAGGGTACGCGTTCAAATCGTCGACTGGCTGACCACTTCCCGAGCCTAACATCCCTTTATAGGTGTCTCTTGTATAAGCAATGTTCAATCCGATTTGCAAATGAGTCTTGGCAACTTCATACAAAATGGTGTGATCCACATCCACTTGATAGTTGTCATTGCGATTAATGGAGAATGCAGCAGAAGTATATTTTGTCAGGACAGCTTCAAAAACGTTTTGGAAAGCCCCAGCTTTGAAAGGTCTTGAATAGGTGATATTTGGATCTTCAACTTGGAAACTCTGAATTTCTCGTCCCGGAGCAAGCCAACCGAAATTGATCCCCGCACTTAAATTATCATGATCTGACAATCTATATTTGGCGGCGATTCCGCCGGTGAATTCAACTGGAAGTTGAGGTTGTGCAGGATTGATTTGGGGGCGAGTTTGTCCAGTGGGATTTTGGATGGAAGATCCGTTGTAATTGAAAGTACTTTGTAAAGACAACAAAGACTTTGCACCAGTAGACGCACGCAAAAGATTATTAGTGATTTCTTCGTCGATATTTTTTCTCTTTGCTGCAGAAGGAGTTTGTCCCTGAAGTTTAGTAGACGACGTGCTCGCATCTGAAGTTGATGCTGTTTGCGCATAGACTGATGATGCCATTAGGCAAAGACCAGCTAAAATCGCGATTTGAATTTTCATTCGGAGATCCTCCTTAAAAGGTTTCTAAGTTTCTATATAACGCCTATTGCTACTTTTGTGCCAAAATTTGTCACTATTGAAGCTTGCTCAAACCCAACCAGCTGCGTTTAAAGTGATTCTAGATAGATTGGAAATTTACAGGAATGAAATAATAACTAGGTGTTTCACCTTCTTGACAAATGATGTGGGTTGCCTATTATCCATCTGGCCGTATTTAAATACCGTAAAGGAAGATCAAATGAATTCTAATTCACAAGAGTTGCCCGTAACATCTCGTGATATCGCTTCAGCTTTAAATGCCATTCAAATCAAAGAAGTTGAAACTAAGAAAGATTTAAAGACGTTTTTAGAACTTCCTCGAAAAATCTATATTGATCCTAAAACTCATTACGTTATGCCACTCGAAGCTCATATTAAAATGATGCTTGGGAAGATAGGGCAGGGACAGAAACATGCTTTTATTGCTTATAAAGACAACGAGCCAGTAGCGCGTTTAGCAGTGAAGACTCATACAGTTGAAAAAGAAACCAGACTTCACTTTGGATTCTTTGAGTGTGATCCTAAGTCTCCTGAAGCGGCTCAAGCATTGATCAACAAAGCGCATAGCCTTTATCCTTCACTTGAGATGATGGGGCCCTTTCAGTTTCGACAAGAAGATCCATACATTGGCACCTTGGTGGAAGGTTTCGATTTGGACCCTTATTTTATGATGACTTATAATCATCAGGAGTATGATCAGATTTTGAAACAAACAGGCATGGAAAAAGCCATGGACCTCTTCACATATCAGATGATTAAGTCTGAAGGTTTGCCACAGTTGATGATTGAAAATGCAGAAAAAGCCAAGCAAATTGGTGTGACTTTTCGGGCGATGAATGGGAAAAAACTACGTCAGGAATCTCGCATTATCGCCGGTATTTTTAATGAAGCTTTAAGTGAAAATTGGGGCTTTGAAGAATTTTTAGAGGCCCAAATTGACGAAATGGTGCTTATGTTTAAGTTTTTCGTCGATCCTCGAGTAGTTATATTTGCCTTACACGAAGGCAAAGAAATTGGCTGTCTTATTATGATTCCTGATTATAACCACCTGATCAAGCCGAGTCGCGGAAAACTTAATCTGGGACTTTTGGTGAGATACTTTGGGCGTGCTAAAACCACTGATAAAATTCGGGGCTATGCTTTGGGAGTTTTAAAGAAATATCAAAAGAGTGGGATTGGTAGTGCTTTGACTCGGGAAATGTTTCGAGTCTGCGGAGGTCTTCCCTACGAAACAGGTGAAATCTCTTGGGTTTTAGCTAATAACGGTCCTATGAACGATCTGTCCAAGGCTATGGGCGGAAAACAGAATAAAGTTTATCGAGTGTATAAAAAAGAACCGATCCAGTGCAGCATCAATTAGTGGTTGTGCGCGGCATTAAGCTGATGTATTTCTAATATCTCGGTTTTATTAAGAACTAATTAAATTTCACCTATAGCGGAGGGTGTTTTTTTATGGAATTATTCACCAAACTTCAAGGTCTCAACTTAGTAAATATGGTCAGACAGGCCAACCTTTACCCCTTTTTCAGGACACTTGAAGGAAGTATCGGCAACAACGTCACTCACAACGGAAAAAACTTAGTCATGATGAGTTCCAATAATTATTTGGGACTGACACATGATGCTCGCGTGATAGATGCAGCTGTTGAGGCTGTGAAATTTTGGGGTACCGGTTGCACGGGATCTCGTTTTCTGAATGGCAATCTCACCTTGCATGAATCGCTTGAAAGTAAACTTGCAGAATTTCTTGGAACTGAAGCGACAATTGTTTTTGCTTCCGGATTTTTGGCCAATTTGGGATCTATTCCCGCTCTCGCCGGTAAAGGTGACTTCATTTTCAGTGATAGTGAAAATCACGCCTGCATCATTGAAGGTTGTAAAGCTTCTGACGCTAAAACCTTAGTTTATCGTCACAATGATGTTGAGCATTTGGAAGAGCTTTTGGCCTCTGTACCCTATGATGCCGGTAAACTCATCGTCACAGATGGTGTTTTCAGCATGACTGGTAAAACTGCTCAATATGACGTGATTTATGCACTGGCCAAGAAATATAGCGCACGCACTTTCATTGATGACGCTCACGGTTTGGGAGTTGTCGGAAAAGGTGGGCGTGGAACAGCCAACATGTTTGGTTTAACCGCCGACGTGATTATGGGAACTTTCTCAAAATCTATGGCCAGCCAAGGCGGATTCGTTGCTGGAACTGCTGAACTTATTGATTGGCTCAGACACAATGCCCGCTCCTTCATGTTCTCTGCTGCTTTAGCTCCCGGAAGCACTGCTGCTGCTTTGAAGGCTTTGGAAATTTTAATTGAAGAACCTGAGCGTGTGAAAAAAGCATCTGCAAATGCCACTTATTTCAAAAATGGTTTACATAAATTAGGTATAAACACCATGGGATCTCCCACCACAATCATTCCCGTATTTGTTGGCGATGATTCTGTATGTCTTGGTGTTTGCCAGACATTGTTGAAACTTGGAATTTTCACCACTCCAGTTGTTTATCCAGCTGTTCCTCGTGGTCAAGCTCTGATTCGTTGCTCGGTTATGCCGACGCATACTGAAAAGGATTTGGACGTCGCAGTGAAAGCATTCGCTCAGGTGGCACCAGCTATTTTGGCAGCCAACGCTGCCCCTAGTGAAAAAGCTCTCTACGAAGAAATGACCCGAATTGGCGATGCCGCTACTCAGGGTAAATCAACTTCGATGGCTCACGATATCGCATTGCAATTAAATTAGGTAAGCTGCGGGCCGCAGTCGGCTTAAATTTAGTGGTGTTCATGCGTTAAAAAGTTTTAAGTACCGGGGTGAGAAATTTCATAGCGCCCCGGCATGTGAAATGTACCCCGTCATTCCAAAATTTATTGGATTCGTCATCGCCAGGAATCCCACCAAAGAAATCAAAAACCTGCACATGCGGAATCTTCAAAGCACCTAGGCGTTTGCGCCATGCTTGATGTCGCTCAAATTGCTCTGGAAATTCTGCTTCCAGACGTTTGTAAAACGTGGGATTGTAGGGTGTTAGAACAATTCTTGTTTCTATTGATTTGGCACTCAATCGCCACATTTCTTTCCCAAAAACTTCCCATTCTTTTTCTGACTGCGGAGAATTCAAAATCTGCCTGGTGTAATGTTCAAACGCCGAATCTTTTTCTTTTTGTAAATCAATCGGAGTTTTTTCGCCTTTGTAGCGGGGACCTTCACACAGATCATAATCCAAGTAACTTCCGCTGCCTTGGTTTTGCAAATCTGGTGGAGTTTTTTTCAGCGAATAGAGAGCTGCTTCCAAAGTGTTGTGATCAAAGATTTCAAGCCATGGACTTTTCCACGCGACCGCACCTTTAACTAGTGGGTCTTCATCTAAGTATTTTCGAATTGCGGGAGTAGTCCTGATCGTTATATCCGTGATCTCCGGAGTGAACTCAAAATAGTCGGCAAACCAGAGAACTTTGTTCACACGGGTGTGATCGAGGGCCATGTTAAGTGCCGCAAGTTTAGAGTAAAGATCCGCTCCACCCATGCCCAGATTCAAAGTGGATTGGTCGAGAATTTTTTGAATCCAAAGTGGGGGCGTTGTTTGAGCTCGTGACGAACCTAGTAGAATCACCTCGGTGTTCGGATGAGTGACGATGATCTGCCCTAATTCATAAAAGTGATTTGTGGTTTTTTTGTGAGGATCAATGTCCGCGCAATGATAGTAGCACATAGGATCAACGTGAAAATTAAATGCAGAAAGGCTGCCTAGCAAAACAAGTGTGGTGGCAGCTGCAATAAGTAAACTTTTTTTATAACTCATAAGAGTATCCCCACATAAATATGCCAATGTCCTGACGCTTAAAACTGAAAGTATAAAAACGGCGATTCATCGCCCATAAACATTAAACTTAATGCAAATAGCAATCCGATCATCAGAGCCATCCGAAAACCTGGTTTCATTTTAATCTGCCAGGTGTTCTTGCTCAAAAAACAAATAAGAAATCCGACAATGAGTGCGACAAAAAATCTATCTTTGTGGCGCTCCGGAAAAAGTTTCAAATCCCAAGTCAAATGGGGTGTGAGAAGAAAAATCTTTTTCAACCAGGTGAATGCGACTGAGAAAGTGGGGGCGCGGAAAAACACCCAGCCAATGTTGATGAGAATAAAAGTAACGGTCCACCTGGCGAATTTATTTGGAATGATATTCCAGCCGCGGCTTTTAAAGTAGCGTTCCAGGCACAGCCAAAATCCATGAAACAATCCCCAGACGGCGAATGTCCAGTTGGCTCCGTGCCAGATGCCGCCAATAATCATGGTCAAAAGCAAGTTTCGAAATGTTTTCCATTTTCCCGTGCGATTGCCGCCGAGCGAAATATAGAGATAATCTCTCAACCAACTCGACAGACTGATATGCCAGCGCTGCCAAAATTCTGTGATCGACGAAGACTTATAGGGGCTATTAAAGTTTTGTGGAAAGGGGATGTTCATCATCAGGCCTAAACCCACCGCCATATCCGAGTACCCGCTAAAATCAAAATAAAGCTGCATCGTGTAGCCTAGGATTGTGAAGATCGCTTCCAAATTTGAAGCGGCTCCCATGTTATTTACTAGGGGAGTCACTATGAGGGCGAGCAGATCGGCTATCAAAATTTTCTTCGAGAGTCCTAAGATAAAAAAGCAACAGCCCCGCCAAAAATTTTCAAAATGAAATTTATAAGTTTGAGGGTTTTGTAAAGTTGGAACAATGGTGTTGTGTCGAACGAGTGGGCCTGAAATCTGATGGGGGAACAGTGTGACGTACCCTGCGAAAGGCAGAAGATCGCCATGGGCGTTTGATGTTCCCCGATAAACGTCAATCACATAAGACATGGATTGAAACGTGTAAAAAGAAATTCCTATTGGAAGAACAATGTTTAAAATCGGAAATAAACCTGATTGATGGGCCCATACCCCGCCAACATCATGAAAGGTGTGAGCGAGCAAGTTGTAGTACTTAAAAAAGCCAAGAATTCCTAGATTGATGGTGATGGATGAAACTAGCAGCAGTTTTTTTCGCCTTTTTCCTGGCGATTGAAATATTGCTCGCGCGATATAAAAATCGAGAAATACAGTAAAAAGTAAAAAGAAGACTAATTTCGCGCTCCAGAAAGCATAGAAAAATATGCTGGAGCCTAGTAAAAAGAAGAGCTGCGCCCGTCGATTGGGAATGCCGTAGTATCCTAAAAGAACTATAGGCAGGAAGCAGAAGATGAAGATAAATGAGTTGAAAAGCATGGCGCCGATTCTAAGTGGCGCAAGCCAAATCTGCTACTTTTTAATTCTTTGAGTTGTTGTTTGGAAGAACTTTAGTGCTAAGATCGACGGCTTAGATGAAAAACTTTATCAAAGTCCTCTTTGTCCTCTATGTGATCGCTCTGACATGCTCAATGGCCGCCATGGAAATTGCGGGTTGGGGTGCATCGATTAGCTTCTGCGCTTGGTGGTTGTGGGGAACAAAAAATAAAAAAATCACAATCAAATGGAAACCGGTCGGTGTTGAAATAACTTGTCTCGTTTTTTCACTTATTGTTTTAATTGGCCTACTAATAAATGATCAAGACAGCGATCTCCTTTATTCTTTTGGGCGCATTCGCAATCTATTGCTGATTTTTTCTCTTCCCATGATTCTTCAGTTGTTCGACAAGAAACAAAAACTAATTGAAGTCATTCTTGGCTGCGCCACTGTTATTGCGGTTTATGGGATTTGGCAACATTTCACAGGAATAGATTTGTGGAGGCATAATCACCGTGCACTTATGCCCGTGCCTTGGGGCGATCATACCGGATATTCGACCGTCGGACTGTTTAATCACCATCTCACTTACGGTCACAGTTATGTGATGATTCTCTGCATTCCATGGGCGGGTTTGTTGCTTGACCGTGGGGCCACTTGGCTTCGAAAAAGTTATTATCTCACTTCCGCTGCTATCATTGGCGTCAGTTTAATTTTCACATATGGTCGCGGAGTTTGGATTGCGGCATTGATTGCACTTCCAATCATGGCTTTGTTGGTAAGCAAGCGACTAGTCATGGTCATTTTGTCTTTGTTTGTTTTAGGTAGTTTGCTTCTTTGCAAAATTGATCCGTTTTTTAGTGAACGTGCGAAGTCTATTTTCTCCGAGAACTATCGTAGCAACGCTGAGAGAAAAGTGCTTTGGCAGGCCAATATGGAAATGTTCCGCGATCATCCGTGGATTGGCGTGGGCTATCAGCAAAATGAAAAACTCGTGGCCTCATACTATAAAAACATGCCTGGCGTCGGTGACGCTTTAATTGGGCATGCTCATAATAATTATATTCAAATGTTAGCAACGACGGGCATTTTGGGATTTTTCTGTTACATGTCGTTCATTGCTTTGTTCTTGATTATGACATTACAACTTTATCAACGAATTCCCAAAGATCAGGTTTGGGACAAAGTCATGGTCCTTGCTGCGCTGGGAGCGCAAGTTGCTTTTCATGTGGGCGGTCTCACGCAGTTTAATTTTGGCGACATGAAGGTAATGCACCAGTTTATCTTCTGGCTCGCGCTCGTGGCAGGTCTTCGTTATAAATATAATTTGGCCGCGCCGGAATGGGACTTCATCAAAAATACTTGGCGCAAAATGTCTTTGTTTTTTGCGGATGACTATTTTAAAGCAGTTTGCATTGTTGCCTTCACCGTTGTTTTTATTAAAAAATGGGAGCCGGGAGGAAATATCGACACTGTTTGGTACAGTGCGATTGCTAAAAACATCTACCTCACGGGTGATTTTTTTCATTTCACGATTTCGAAATATTATTTTAAAGATATTTTCGATCACATGCCGATGACTTATTGGATCACCGCATGGGTGTTCAAAATAATGGGACCTTCTGATTTTGCGGCTAGGCTCTATCCGATGATCTGCTCTTTTATTTCCTACATTCTAGTTTTTCGCATCGGAACAATGATCAAAGACAAAGTTTACGGGTTGGCTGCGATCGTCATGTACATTCTATGTTTTGGGGCTACGAAATGGAATGGGGCTCTCATGCACGACGTTCCCCTCACCATGTATTATCTCGCCTCATTCTATTGCTTCTTGCGCGCATTCAAAAAACCAAAACTTTTTTACTTAGCAACGATGTTTTTTGCATTTGGAGTTTTTACGAAAGGGCCGATCATCTTCGGTCTACCTTTAGGGATTTTTTCTTGGGCACTCACACAAAAGCAATATTCTTTTTTAAAGGAACGTCATTTTTATTATTCACTAGTCACCATGATGACACTGTTCATGGTTCCGCTTCTTCCGGCTTTGCAGTTTGACGGTTTAAATATGTACACAATGTTTTTGATGTGGAAGTCGAGCTATCTAACCACGACTTACTGGTATCGCTATTTGGCTTATTTTGTTTTGGTTTTGCAAATGGCTTCAGTTCCAGTTTTGGCCGCTGTGCTTACACCGATAATTCTGGCGCGCACAAATTTCCGTGGTATCTCTGAAAATGGACTACAGATCATAAAACTCTGTGCGTTTGTCTCCGCAAGTATTATTGTTCCATTGTCTTTCTTCATAATTAAATACCCGCATTACCTTTTGCCGTTTTATCCATTCTTTTCACTCATTGCGGCATATCCGCTGTATCTCTTGGTAACAAGCTATAAAATTCCTTTGGCCAAAATCACGCAGAGACTTTCCTTATTATTTCTTTGTCTATTTGTGGCTTTACCAATCAAAACAGCTGGAACACGCAGTAAAGACCTACTCAACTTGGTGAATATCATAAAGCTTGATCAAAATATCAAAAGTAAAGATGTGGTATTTTTAGGCCGCTACGTAAATGACATGTCGATATTTCAAACGTTTAAATTTTACGGATCGATTGATTTGAAACCTTTATGGCCTTATCAGCTGGACACCCTGGAAATGGATAAAACATTTTTGGTGCTAGATAGAAAGAAATTGCCCATCAAAGTCAAATCCGCCGTTTACGACTTTGCACAATGTCTGGTTTACAACGATTATTATTGCGTGCTCACCAATCCAAGCAAAGCAAACTTTAAGATGCCTTTGCTTAAGTACCCACAAGAGCTGTACTAAACATCGTGCTCACAAACTGCCGCGGCGTCATAAAAAACGGCGTGTCCAAGAATTACAGAGGGAATTTTGTACTCAAGACCTCGGCGCAATGTCTGGTGGTGCCTGAATCATCTAGTAATTTTATCGTTTGTTCTTGAGTCAAAGCTCTCTCAGAAATCATCGTCGGTAATTCGATGACAGGTAAATTTAATTCACTGGCGATTCTAATTTCTGAAACAACGCCGCTACTTATCTCGCCACCTGCGAAGGATCGAAACGCGATCGCATCCGACGACCGAACAAGATCCAGAAAAATCCCGAAGTTTTGTGACTTCTGAAACTTCCTCTCAATAGAGGGGTCATTTGGATTAATCACTTTAAATCCAAGTGCAGTCAACGTGTCTATGTCGCTCTTTTCTAGAGTGGTGTCGTAAAGACTTAGGGGATGGGCGTAGTAAACTTTCAATTTTGCTTTTCCCGCCGGAGCCTCCACGGAAGAAATAAAACAGACCAGAAATAAAAATAACGGGATTAAAAGCTTAGTCCTCATTTCAGCAGAGCCAAGCTCTCCAACAATTGCTTTTTCTTGTCCTGAAGTTGCACGATACGAAGCTTCTCTTGTTCAACTATCTCTTTGGGCGCGTTCTTGATGAATGTTTCAGTGGAAAGTTTCTTTTCGGCCATTTCATAATCTTTGGCTACTCGTTCCAAGTCTTTATTTAAGCGTTTGATCTCCTCATTGAAATCAACCAAGCCCTCCAAAGGCACAATTACATGCAGGCGGGCAGAGCCCATCGTGATCAGTGTGATGGCCGATTTTTTTGTCTCAGGCATCGTTTCAAAATAAGTGACTTCTTCAGCACGTCCTAGCGAACGAATAAAAGAGTCGTTTGCTCGCAGAATGTTCAAGTTTTTTAAACTGTCATTTTTTGAGTCGGCAAAAGTTGGACTTTTTTCGTCAAGGGCCACGGAAAATTTAATTTTAATTGCCGGACTGATGCGGTTCTCTCCACGAATATTTCTCACTGCGGAGACAACTAGTTTCACCGCTTCGACTTCCCTCGCTGCTTCGCTCGAGGCCAACATAAAGAATGGATCATCCACTGTCGGATATTTTTCAACGCATAGACTCTCGCCATGTTTTGGCAATAAGTGATAAATCTCTTCAGTTACAAAAGGAATGAACGGATGCAAGAGCTTCATCAAAGTGTCTAATACTTTATAAAGAACAGCTCCCGATTGAGACTTCTGTTCAAGATCAGTTCCATACAAGGTTGGTTTTGAAAATTCCAGGTACCAGTCACAGAATTCATTCCAAGTGAACTTATATAAACTCGTTGCCGCATCAGTAAAACGATATTCTTCAAGCGATTTTGTGACTTCTTCCACAGTCTTTTTCAATTCATAAATAATAAATTTGTCAGATAAGGTGATTTTGGTGGCGTCAATATTTTCTGCGATTTTTACTTCGGCTAAAGCCCCTTGTGAAAATCTTGTCGCGTTCCAAATTTTATTTATGAAATGGCGATAACCATCTAATCGATCTTCACTGAATTTGATATCTCGTCCAGCTCCTACCATGGAAGCAAGCGTGAATCTCAAAGCATCCGTGCCATAATCATTGACCAGGTCTAATGGATCCACAACGTTGCCTTTGCTCTTGGACATTTTCTGCCCACGTTCATCGCGAATCAGAGCATGGATATAAACGTCCTTAAATGGAATTTGCTTTTTAAAATGTAGTCCGCTCATGACCATTCGGGCCACCCAGAAGAAGATAATATCAAATCCGGTCACTAGAACAGAAGTTGGATAAAATTTCTTAAGTGTCGGAGTCTCATCAGGCCATCCCATGGTGCTCATTGGCCAAAGCCAAGAACTGAACCACGTGTCTAGAACATCTTCATCTTGATGAATTTTTCCACTTGCACACTTTTCACATTTATGAGGAATGTCCATTGTGACGGTGATGTGTTTGCAATCATCACAGTACCAAGCGGGAATGCGGTGCCCCCACCAGAGCTGACGGGAAATGCACCAATCCTTAATATTATAAAGCCAATCCAAATATGTTTTGGACCAGTTTTCTGGATAGAATTTAAGATCTTTATTTTCGACAACTTTAATTGCTGGTTCAGCAAGGGGTTTGATTTTTACAAACCATTGGTCCGACAACATGGGTTCGATCACGGTTTCGCAACGATCACATTTCCCAACAGACATGAGATGCGATTCTTCTTTTAACAATAAGCCTTCGGTAACTAGATCTTCCAAAACTTTTTTACGCGCGTCGTGAACTTTGAGGCCCTTGTAAGCTCCTGCATATTCATTTAGCACTGCTTTTTTATCTAGAATTCCAATCATCGGTAAACCGTTGCGTTGTGCGGTTTCATAATCGTTGAAATCATGAGCGGGGGTGATTTTCACAACTCCGCTTCCAAATTCTTGTGCGACCATGTCGTCGGCAATAACAGGAATAGTTCTTGAGGTCAGAGGAAGTTTGACTTTTTTGCCGACAATATTTTTATAACGAGCATCTTTGGGATTCACGGCAACCGCAGTGTCACCTAGCAGAGTTTCTGGACGAGTGGTTGCGACAAAAACTTCGCCGGTGCCATCTTCTAATAAATATTTGATATGCCAAAGGGTTCCCTTGGTTTCGTGATGTTTCACTTCCAAGTCAGACACGGCGGTACCGCACCGAGGGCACCAGTTGATAAGTCTGTTGCCACGATAAATTAATTTTTCTTTGTGCAAATCGACAAAAACTTTTTTGACGGCCATAGACATGTCTTCATCTAAAGTAAATTTCAATCGCGACCAGTCAACACTGATCCCTAGGCGCTTTTGTTGTTCAAGAATCATTCCGCCGGATTTCTCTTTCCATTCCCAGATTTTTTCAACAAATTTTTCTCGTCCCAAAACTTCACGCTTGATGCCGTCTTTAGCGAGCATTTTTTCAACGACAATTTGCGTGGAGATTCCGGCATGATCCATTCCTGGAATCCAGACAGTGTTAAATCCTTGCATTCTTTTGAATCGAACTAAAATATCTTGGATGGTGCAATTGAGCGCATGGCCCATGTGAAGTACGCCGGTCACGTTTGGAGGAGGAATGACGACGCTAAAAGTTGGAGCCGTCGAATTTTCATCGGGTTTGAAATAATTTTTCGCTAACCAAAAAGCGTACCATTTTGGTTCGACAAGAGTGGGGATATAACCCTTTTCAATAGTAGGCGCCGCGGGGGGTGTTTCTGAATTTTCCATTCTCTACTTTTCGCTGTTTTCGACAGTAGGGGCAAGAGAATTTTATTTCTGACTGAAAACCTGTTCCACGCGAGTCAAAGTCTTTTCGTTCATGTCTTCTTGACCTTCGATCATTAGACGTCCTTCATTGAGGTTATTGATCTCTTGAGCGAGCCTCACGTCCTTGATTAGGGAGACTGAAGAATCAACCGTGGCGACTGCGGCAGGGCCCGAATATTCGATTCCTGACACTGCGCCGACAAAACCAACGATAAAAAGAGCCAAAAGCAAATACCTATATAATCGTTCCACTTGAGTTACCTCCGTAACGTTTCAAGTGAATACTATCGCAAGGCCTATGCCCGTCTTGCCTTGGAGCAACGAGCTTTTGGGTGCTTAAATCTCATGTAACAAGGTTTTTTTACTCTGTAACGGTGCCCTAAAATGTCCCTAAAAATCTGCCAAGCCGGCTTGTCAGACTATTTAAGCAATGTGAATACTTTAGTATTTCTTGAAGTAATTACTAAGAACTGTCCATGAACTTCAAGTATCACTGAGGCCTCTTCCTGGACCGCGGATTGCAATATATACTTTTCAAATTGGGGAAAACATTCGAGGGGGTCAAATGTTTAAATTATTCAGGGGAATTCTTTTATCAATTTCAGTTTTAGTTTTAGTTTCGGGCAGCGCTGCAGTTGCAGAATCTGCAACTGCAGTCAACCATGGCCAGCAGGAAAAGTTCATTTTTGGTTTTACTAATGGTAACACCCTAAAAATCATTCCAAAATCCAGAACAGTCGAAATTTATGATGCTGACGGCAAAAAAATGCAGAACGTTTTCTCTAGCGCCGATATTGAAAGATTTTACGACAATGTGAACCCGGCTCGCACACCCTATAACATTATGAACTGGGCCGATGCTCAATCTCGCTCCCATTATTATACCGTCACGTTTAACTCAAAATTTATTTCTGAATTTACTATTATGGAAGTAGATGGCCGATTGTTTGTTATCAATCAAAATGGCGAGAAAACGGCACTCGATTTTTCTACCCTCGTTGGTACATCAGGATTTGAAATTGCCCGCCACAAAATCGGTGAATTCAGGGTGAGTCATCATTGGTATTATCAAGCGTCCGAACCCGGTCTTGGTATTCTTAAGATTATTGGCCAAGGTCCTAACGGCCCTTCGTCCCACTATTTCGCTGTAAACAGAAAAGGTGAGATCCAAGATCTTGCGGTGATTGAAGCTTCTAAAAAAGCGACTGTTGGAATGACGGATGACCGCGCTACTTTCTTGGATTCTAAGGGTGTTGAGTTTGCCAGCAAGAAGATTTCAATTTATCCTTATGAGATTAATAAAGCAAAAGGTGGAAACAATTATCAAGTTACACTTTTAGAACACAAAATCGTTTTCAACGGAAAAACTCCTAATTTGCCAAGTAACGATGTCACTGCCACAAATGAAAATGGGGCCAAGGAAAATCTCAATGATATGATTTTTAGAGTGTTCAAAGATTACACCAAAGAAAATCTTGGCGCGGGCAAAGAAACTTTTGCACTCGATGAAGATATGAGTGATCGCATCCGCGAAGGATTAGAATCCGAAGAGTCTCGGAACGTTGTTATTCTTGGAGATGCTGGATCTGGTAAATCTGAAACTGTTCGCAGTTTTGTGAAAGCCGTGACTGAGGGAAAATTTCCAGAAATTCCTGTTTGGACGAAGTTTGTAGAGATTCATGTTGATGATATCGAAGCTGGAACTTCTCTCCGCGGCCAAGCTGAAGCGCGAATGAAAGCGCTCATGGATTATGCTCGAAATCGTGACGTCATTTTAATTATCGACGAAATAGACACATTGCGGGGCGGTGGTGCGACTGGAAATGAATCGGACATTATAAATAAAATCGAAAGTTACTTGGGAGATGGATCACTTAGAATCATAGCTATGTCCAAGCCCGCTAAATTTCAAAATGCTTTTGGCGGTGATGATGGTCTCATGAGGAGATTCACTCTGGTGAATAAACCAGCGTTTCCTGACGATATGATCACACAAGCACTCGCTGATTGGGCAAAAACTAAGAAGAAAGAAATTCTTCCAGAAAATATCCGTGACCGTATTGCTTTCTTATCGCGTGAGTTTGATGCGATTGCATCGCCTTTGAACAAAGCCGTGAGACTTCAAGATCGCTTTTATGCTCACCTGAAAATTCAAAGCAAAATTCCCGGACTGGCACCTGCAAATGTGACCGTCAATTATTTAGATAAATTTGCCGCCAAACTCTACAACATTGACCCAGGTGTTTTCGATTTTGAAGGACGAAAAGAACTCTACGCCAAATATCAAAAGGAGATGAACAAGGCTGTGATTGGTTTGCCAAAAGCTAAAGCTGTTTTGGATTTCACAGCGCAGAGGATGGCGAGCAATCAAACCACGGGGAGTAAAACTCCTCAGGGTCTTGCACTACTCGTAGGTCCTGCGGGCGTTGGTAAAACTTTTGTTCCAATGGTTTATGCTAAAAGCATGGGGTTCAATTACAAGAGAATCATTTTGAGTCATTACGCCGGAAGGACTTCTGAAGAATTTCTAATAGACATCGGTCGTGAGTTAGAAAAAAGTATTTTCACAGTGTTTCTGTTTGACGAAGTCGAAAAAGCTCCTCAATACATCCAAGATATTTTACTAGCGGTCACAGATGCCGGAACAATTGCCGTGAGTAAAAGTATTGATGGTTTGAGTGGACGAGCCAAGTCTGTGGTTGAAATGATGACCACAAAATCCACAATGTTTTTTGCTACTAATGCAGGGGCAGATGCCGTTGTCGCAAATCCAAATATAGTGGGCGAAGAATTAAAACAAGCGATGCTGAATGATCGAAACCCTCTGTCTGAATATTTCATCAATCGAATGAAATTCGTTCTGGTATTCACTCCTCCACAAACCAAAGAAGAGTTTTTAGCAGTCGTTAAATCTAAGTATCTGGAAAAGTTAGCTGAGCAAAAAAGACAAACGGGCATAAACTATACCGTAAAAAATGAAGATAAATTTCTTACGGCAATCGCTGATGAATATTTTGATCCACGATCTGGCTTTCGGCAAGGGATCACCCAAGTGGAACAGGCCATCGATGCCGCCGTTCAAAAGCAAACCATGACTGGATCTGCAAACTCAAACGCCTTAGGGTCTAGCTGCAAGCTGACTTTAGAGAAGGTTTCGTTTAGCGCACTCAATGAAAAGTCTATAAACAAAAAAGGTGGAATGGGTTTCACCTACTGACCTTGGACCAGATTTGCTGTCTGACTGCGTCTCACCTTGACGCAGGATTCAATTGAATTAAAATTGAATAAACACCCTTTGTAACTTTGAGGAGACAGCAGAATGAAGACGGGTAAGATCAAGTGGTACAATTCTAAGAAGCATTTCGGCTTTATCACTGGTGATGACGGAGAAGATATTTTTCTTCACTCGTCAGATTTGCCAGGCGGAGAAGAGCCCAAAGAAGGCGATCGCGTCGAGTATGAAGTCGGGGACGCTCCTAAAGGCAAAAAAGCAACTAACGTTAAAAAAGTCTGAACTGTCAGTTGACTCTGTAAGCGGGGATTCCGGTGATATGCTCGCCCAAAACTAGGCGATGAATGTCTTCGGTTCCCTCGTAAGTGTTTACGCTCTCAAGGTTTCTCATGTGACGGCCACATTGGTACTCATCGGTAATTCCGCTGGCGCCAAGAATATCCCGTGTCACTCGAGCAATTTTCAACGCTTCAGAAACGTTGTTCATTTTAGCCATACTGATTTGTTGAGCAGTGGCTTTGCCTTGATCTTTTAGACGGCCAAGTTGAAGTGCAAGCAATTGTCCTTTTGTGATTTCAGTCATCATGTTGGCAAGCTTTGCTTGAACCAATTGGTAACTTGCAATTGGACGATCAAACTGAATTCTCGTTTTTGCATATTGGGTGGCTTCATAGAAGCAGCCCATGGCCGCTCCTAAAGCTCCCCAAGAAATTCCATAGCGTGCATTATTCAAGCAACCAAACGGTCCTCTGAGACCTTGAACATTTGGCAAGAGATTGCTCGCGGGAATGCGGCAATCTTGAAAATGCAGTTCACTTGTGACACTTGCTCTTAGTGAGAATTTTCCATGAGTGTCTTTAGTGGTAAATCCGGGAGTTCCTTTATCGACTAGAAAACCTCGGATGATTCCATCTTCTGTTTTGCCCCAAACAACAGCCACATCTGCTATGCCTCCTGACGTGATCCACATTTTATTGCCATTCAAAATATAGCTCTCGCCATCTTTTCGCGCTTTGGTGAGCATGCCGCCAGGGTTTGAGCCAAAGTCGGGCTCGGTCAAACCGAAGCATCCAATCATTTTACCTTTGGCCATTTCAGGTAAGTATTTATTTTTATGTTCTTCAGATCCGTAGGCTGAGATGGCATTCATTGCCAATGCGCCTTGAACGCTGACAAAACTTCTCAAGGCCGAGTCGCCACGTTCTAATTCTTGCATGATGAGTCCGTACGAAACGTAGCTTAGTCCCGCGCAGCCATAACCTTTTATGGTGGCGCCGAAAACTCCGAGATCAGCAAGCTGAGGAATTAATTCTTTGGGAAAAGTACCTTCGCGATCATGTTTTTCAATAATAGGTATTACTTCTTTCGAAACGAAATCTCGGACCGTGTCCCTAATCATTTTTTCTTCGTCGCTCAAAAGTGAATCTATGGAGTAAAAATCAGATCCTTCGTAAGGCTTCATATGTATTTCCTCGTGACTTTTTGTGTTCCCAATTTATGACATAACTCTCCAAAAGGTACCAGGTTCATTTTGGTAGCGTAGGTGCGTCAAAATTAGGGGTGTGTGAGTATTTCCGGCCCGTTTTCAGTAATGAGAACAGTGTGCTCAAATTGGGCCGAGAGAGTTTTGTCTTCGGTGGAGTACCACTCAATTGAAGAATTCGGGATTTGAAAAGTTAGCATTTCTGCATCCGTCTCATTGATCATTGGCTCAACCGTTATGCATCCGCCAACCAGGAGTTTATCGCCGCGTCCTTTTTTGCCAAATGAAGGCACGAATGGATCGTCGTGAAAAACTCGTCCAATACCGTGGCCTCCAATTTGTTCGACCACGTAATATCCATTTTTACTGGTGAATTTATCGATGGCAAAACCAATGTCTCCGGTGGTTCCATTGGGTCTAATAGCCTCAATGCCCTTTTCCCTCGCTTTTTTAGCGATCTCGGTGATTTTTCTAGCTTGTTCGGAAACTTCGCCAACGAAATAGGTGTAGGAATTGTCTCCGTGAAATCCATTCAGAAGCAAAGTGATATCGATGTTTATAATGTCACCGTCTTTGAGAATTTCTTTACCGGGAACTCCATGACAAATGACATCATTGACTGATGTGCAAATTGCTTTTGGGTAACCATGGTAACCAAAGCAGGCAGAAGTTGCTCCATGTGAAAGTGCGAAGTCATTGGCAATTTTGTCCAATTCATTCGTTGTGATGCCGGCTTTTACAAACTTTCCCGTGTGCTCAAGGCAACGTGCTGCCAGTTTGCAAACTTTGGCCATTAATTTGATTTCTTCTTTAGTTAGGATTGTCATGTGGATGTCCTATCACATTTGATCGCGGCCTTGCAAATTGGTTTTGACGCACATGCGCTACCAAAAAGAACCTGGTACCTACAGGCGTTCGAGGATGACGGCGATGCCTTGGCCGCCGCCGATGCAAGCGGAGCCGAGAGCGTATTTTTGTTGGCGGCGTTGGAGTTCGTAAATGAGGTGCATAGTTATACGAGTTCCGGAAGCTGCGAGTGGATGGCCAATGGCGATGGCTCCGCCGTTGACGTTAGTGATTTCACGGTTAAGTCCAAGATTTTTTTCGACTGCCAAATATTGGGCTGCAAAAGCTTCGTTCACTTCGACCAAATTCATATCTGAAAGTTTCAACTTGGCTTTTTCGAGAGCTTTTTGACTAGCGCTGACTGGACCAATGCCCATGATTTTTGGATCACATCCAGTAGAAGCCCAGGAAACTAGTTTTGCTAGAGGCTTCAAACCATTCTTATCTGCATAACTACGATTGCAAACTAAAACAGCCGCCGCTCCATCCACAATCCCAGAAGCTGTTCCGGCGGTTACGACACCATCTTTTTTGAAAATCGATTTCAACTTTCCTAAACTTTCGATGGTCGTCTCTGGCCGAGGATGTTCGTCTTTAGTAACTTTTAATGTTCCTTTTTTGTCTTTCACTTCAACGGGAGTAATTTCGATTTCGAACAGATTTTTTTCTTGAGCCGCTTTACATCGCTGTTGAGATT
Source organism: Oligoflexia bacterium (assembly GCA_043732305.1). Lineage (GTDB taxonomy): Bacteria > Bdellovibrionota > Bdellovibrionia > JABDDW01 > JABDDW01 > JAYTHU01. Next base: position 29,415 of record JAYTHU010000062.1, on the reverse strand, counting down.
GATAGGCGTACTCATCTACTGAACCACGCGAAATCTCAAATTTCTCGGCGAGATTTTCTGCCGTGATTGCCATAGGGGTTCCCGTATAGGCATCGGTTAATGCAGAGGTCATGTAATCCTCGAACTCGCCAGGACCCATGCGATATCCAAAACGTGCTCCCCGCACAATGTATGGAATGGTGGACATGCTCTCGGTTCCACCAGCAAGGACAAGAGTTGACTCGCCAGTTAAAATCATTTGTGCCGCGGTGATAATTGATTGAAAGCCGCTCCCGCAAAGGCGATTGAGCCCTAGGGCCGGAACATTTTCGGGTATCCCGCATTTAAGACCGATGTGCCTTGGGGCATAGATAGAATCAGCGGTGCTCTGAATCACATTTCCAAAAACAACGTGATCAATGTTTTCTACTTTTGCGCCAGCTTGAGAGATGGCTGCCATCGAGGCTGCAACGCCAAGTTCTGTTGGCGAAAGATTTTTAAATGATCCGCCGAACGCTCCGAATACTGTTCTTTTTCCAGCTACAATTACGATTTCTTCCATGCTTAAAGACTAAACCTAAAAGATTCTTAAGGTCAATTGACATCACCTTTAAATGCGAGGATAGTTAGGTATATGCACGCTAAAAACATTCTAGTTCTTGGTGGTGGTGGCCGCGAGCACGCTATCGTCAAAGCAATTAAAAATTCGAAAAATATCACGCACATTAGTTGTGCTCCCGGAAACCCTGGAATAGCGAAGGATGCATCTTGCCATCTAACGGATCCGACAGACATGCGATCTGTTCTTGATTTGGTGAAAAGAATAAAACCAGATCTAGTTGTGGTGGGACCTGAAGCTCCGCTCGCAGCAGGAATTGTAGACACGCTAAAAAGATTCGATGTGCGAGTTTTCGGCCCTGGCCAAAGATCCGCGCAACTTGAATCAAGTAAAGTTTTTGCAAAAAACTTTATGGGCCGACATAACTTGCCCACTGCAAAATTTGTAATCTGCACTAACCTCGAGGAAATGATGAGAGCGCGCGAACATTTCCCTGACGTCTGCGTTGTAAAAGCTGATGGTTTGGCATCTGGCAAAGGCGTCTATATTTGTAAAACCGCTGAAGATTACACCCAAGCGGCCAAAGATCTTTTTGAAAATAAAATTCTCGGCAAGGCTTCAGAAAAAGTATTGATTGAAGAATTTATTCAAGGCGAAGAGATGAGTGTCCTCGCGCTTATTGCCGACGGAAAATTTGAACTCTTACCTATTGCTCAGGATTATAAGCGTCTTCAAGATGGTGATCTTGGACCAAACACTGGCGGCATGGGTTCATATGCTCCTGTCAAAGTGAATGCAAAATCCTTGAGTGCAATTGTAGAAAAAGTTATCGAACCTACACTCAAGGGAATGGTCGAAGAAAAGTTAGATTACCGTGGAGTTTTATACTTCGGTCTCATGATCAAAGACGGTGAACCAGTAATTTTAGAATACAATGTGAGATTTGGTGATCCGGAAGCGCAAGTCATTTTGCCATTGTTGAATGGTGATTGGGCTGAAGTTTTCACTCAAATTTCTGAAGGAAAAGTTCCCAAACTCAAGTGGACTACTGATTCCGCTGTTTGCGTTGTTATTGCTAGTCCTGGGTATCCTGAAAATCCCAAAAAGGGATTGCGGATTTTACTTGATCGCGAAATTATTAAGAGCATTGGACCTGATCTCTATTTCCTTCATGCTGGAACCGCGAGCCACAATGGTTACATCACCAGTGGTGGCCGAGTTTTGAATGTGGTTTCCGTTGGAAAAAAAATGAATCAAGCGCGACAAAAAGCTTATGAGCTTGTTCCTGGCGCGATCATTGAGGGAATGCTTACAAGATCAGATATTGCTCTTGGTATTGGAGGCGTTAATTTGCCTCCTAAAATTAGAGCGCCCTCAACAGAAAAGCATCACAAGGGATCCGGGAAGTTTTCTTTTGCGAAAAAAGCTCCGAAAAAAGTTGAAGTAGAGGTCAAGAAGGCCCCTGCAAAAATTAAATCGACAAAACCTGCAAAAACAAAGACAACTTCGGCTAAGAAAAAGACTAAAAAGAAATAAGGACGTTTTATGGCCGTTGTTAAGCCTTTCAAGGCGTGGCGCTATGACCGCGACAAATCACCGCATCTCGAAGATGTGATTGTTCCTCCCTATGACGTCATTTCTGAAAAAGAGCGAGACGCACTTCAGAAGTCAAATCGGCATAATTTTTCTAAAATTATTTTAGCTCAAGGTGAAAATAAGCATTACTCTGCTGCCTTGATTTTGAATGAATGGAAAAATCAGGAGATTTTGATTCAAGATGAAAATCCTGGGTTTTACTTTTATCGTCAAGAATTCCGGCTCGGAAAATTTGAAATGTTCTGTCAAAAAATTCAAGCCCCGCCATCTGGAGTGATGGTCCGCTACGGAGTTTTTGCACGTGTTCAAGTAGAAGATTATAAAAACAACGTGATCTTCCCTCATGAAAAAACGTTTGCTAAACACAAGGCCGACCGTTACGAACTGATGGAAGCGAGTCAAGGCAACATGGAGCCAGTTTTTCTTGGTTATGATTCACCGTTTTTAAGTGGTGATGATTTCGAAAAAATGATCCGTTCTGGGAAGCTTCTTTACGATTATGAGGATCACTACGGCGTAAAGCATAAACTTTGGTATCTGAGTGATGAAGAAACTTGCGGCAAAGTATCAGAGCATTTGAAATCAGAAAAACTTTATATTCTTGACGGCCATCACCGTTATGAAACCGCATTGAAATTTTATCAAGATCATCCATCGGAAGAAACTAAATATGTTCTAGCAGATGTATGTGCTTTCAAACAACCTGGAATGGTTATTTTGCCTACTCATAGGTTGGTGAGTGGGATTAAAGATTTCTCACCAGAAAATGTAATTGCAAAGCTTGCTGAAGATTTTAACTTCGCCGAAGTTAAAGACTTGTCCGCTTTAGAAGCTCGTCTCAAAGCATCCACTCATGTGGCTTTTGGCATGACATTCTCTGTAAATGAAAAAATGTATTTTGTGGAACTAAAAAGTGCACAAAAAGTCTTGGATCTTGATTTCCTTCACGGAACACTCTTTACACCTTCTGTACTCGGTGAAGAACTACAGATCAATTACGTAAAAAATATTCCTGAATTCTTGGATAACATGAAGTCCGGAAAACATCAGATAGGTTTTCTGGTGAGACCGAACACTTACGAAGACATTGTCGAAAAAGCGGCTCAGCATCAGGTTATGCCACACAAATCCACATTCTTTTATCCAAAGATTCCCTCGGGCCTCGTTATAAATAAATTTGATCTCTGATGCCCCGTAAAGATTGGCTCTTTATAAAAGGAATCAAAAGTCACACTCAAGATGGTAGTGAACTTGTACGACTCATGAAGAACGTGGGTAGCGGGAAAAAAACTATTCGCGCTATCGACGTGGGTTGTGGCGACGGCATCATTGCATGGGATTTAATTCAAGAAAAGAAAGCCACGTCTGTGCTAGCCATCGATCTATGGAAAGCCGCTACTGACGCCGCTGCAAAAAATCTTGCTGGCCTTCCTCATGTCGAAGTTCTAAAAATCTGCGCTAAGAAAATATTTAAGAATAGAAAATATTTTGATACTTTCGACAGATTTGTGATCAACCCGCCTTTTTTCACCAAAGGTTCCGGTCAGGAGAATAAAACTAAATTGGATCAATCCGCTCGTCATGAAGGAAGTTTAAGTTTAAAGGATTGGTCGAAGGGCGCGAGAAATTTACTCAAGACAGGTGGGGAACTTTATTTTGTTTTTCCTACTGAGCGTTTAATCGAGGCGTCTGTTGCGCTTTCTAAGAATGGCGTGGAACCCAAAGAGCTTTGGTGGATGAAACAAGATCTCAGGCAAAGACGTTTTTTCATGCGTGCCGTAAGAGGAGCCAAGCCCGGATTAATCGTCCACATTTAGAAAGTGTAAACAAGATTTAGGTTAGGTACAAATTGCGGACTAGAAACAGACGTGCTGTTTGTGAGATTCAATGTTGTCTCTTTATTCAGCGGTTTGGAAATTGTGAGCGCTGCTAAACTTGTGTCCATCGTGTAAACAAAACTAGAGTTAAAATATCCTTTGTAATCCATTTCAGCTTCATGCTGAAGCGCCCGCACTTGAAATTTTACTTCTTGAGTGATCCCCGCGCTGGTTGCACCCATGTACATAGATTTTTCTGAGACTTGTTGAATTGCAGTCTGCGCTCGACCTGCCGGAGTCTTCTTAAAGAAATCACTGGCAAAGAAATTGTCTAGGCATTTTTGCTGGAATTTTGTTTGAAACTCTGAAGATAGAAGCGTTGTGTCTTTGGTTGGAGTCAAGTTGGCTGGAACATATTTTTCAACATTGTGCTTCGTAAAAATGTTTTCATCGATCGGTGCAGTTTGCGGCATAGAACTATAAGCAAAAGAAGTGTCATCATCTGGAACACTCGCAAGAGAATGTGGTGAAAGCATCCAGCTTCCAACCAACATCAATGTTATTTTCCATAAAAAATTTTTCATGTTTCTCTTTCTCATAAAGTTAAAAGGGGATAGGGCCCAAGATCCATCTCAGGCCCCATTGGGATTTAATCATTTTGGGTCCCCTGCCCTACACTGGACTATAGAGCAAGCCATAGGCCAAAAAGCTATGCCATCGAAATCATTGAAAAATGAGGTAGTATTAAGGGTTTAAGGCAAATATGGAATGTCAATTAAAGGCGCAAATGTCAGGTTCCTAACAGTGGATTTGAACTTAAATCATTGAAACTAAGTTGGATTTTATAAAACGCCTAACCCGATGGCAGCTGGCTACGGGCTAGGCACTCTAAATCCAACTAAATAGTTTTAATGGGTTGTGATTTTGGGGGATGAATGGGAAGAGTTATTGAGAGGAACCTCAATCTTCACGTTACCTTTTGTTCCAGGCACAGAGGATTGAGAGCGCTTCAGCCAAATTTCATTCACTCGATCGTAGAAATTGGGGCGCTTGCTGAAAGCCATGAAATAAACAAATAGGAAAATTCCGCCCCCAAAAGTACTGAGTAATCCAATCATAAAAAATCTGTATTGTGGAATAATAGGAGCGACGAGCCCGAGTGCCATTCCGATAAATCCTCCAATTGTCCCCATTAACCAATATCGCACACGTTTAAACGCGGGTTCTCTCAGAACTCGCACGAAGATCTCCCCAATAATTATTCCAGACACAAAAGGCACGCCAAAAACTAAATTGTCGAGCATACGATCCTCCTTGGATAAGAAAGGTAATTGCAGTTTTGGGACCAAACTTTGGCTCACGTGGGTTGCATCTCAGACTGTTTTAGATGAATTATGAGGTATAGATATCTGCAGATTGCAACATCGAGAGGAAAATTAGGAATGTATAAATGCTCGGCAAAAAATATGGCTAAACTCATTCCCCAAAGAGAAAAAAATGGGAATAAGACTCAAAGCGGAAGAGTATTGATCATCGCAGGATCAAAAGGGATGTGGGGTGCGGCGGTTCTCTCTGCAACATCGGCAGGTCGAGTGGGAGCAGGTTACACATCTCTAATGACAAGTGTCCGGAAATTCCCGACGGTAAAGCATCCTGATTTCTTAACGAAAGATATTTCTGAATTCTTGAAGAATTCTTCGTCAAATCGGGTGACGCAAGAATTTTTAAAAATCTACTCGGCGATAGCTGTTGGTCCGGGTTTGGGCTTTGGTACAAAAACACAGAAAATATTAAAAGTTCTAAAAAATTTAAAACCTGTCAATGTGGTTCTTGATGCCGGTGCATTGCACGCTTTAGCGCTGAGTATTGACTCAAACGCAAAGGTATACACAAAACTTCCAGCTACTTGGGTGATCACTCCTCATGAAGGTGAACTTGCTCGAATATTAAATCGATTTTCTAGAGTCACAGCGTCACAGATCGCGCGCAATCGTCTGAAATATGTGACACTTGCACGGGAAAAACTCGGGTGCATTGTTTTACTTAAAGGTCATCACACACTCATTGCCAATTCGAACGGTGAGATATTTGAAATTCAGACGGGTAACGCTGCTCTTGCAAAAGCAGGTACGGGAGATGTTCTCACGGGAATCATCGCGGGATTTTTAGCTCAAGGATTGAAACCAATAGACGCCGCCTGTGCGGGGGCTACGCTTCATGGGTTTTGCGCCGATGAATGGGTAAAATCAGGGCGAGATTATTTAGGTTTATTAGCAAGTGACTTGGTCGAAGGCTTGCCTTCCGCCATAAGTAAAATGCGGTGCCTGCAGAAATAGCAAAAAAAAATCCCTGGAAGTTATCCAGGGATCGGCGTAAGTAGCACGCTAAAAACATTAGACGGTTTGCGCTAGTCCCTTTTTCTTTATTTTCTCAACTAAAGTTGTTCGATTTAAATTTAATAAGGATGCAGCTTTGTTTCTGTTCCATCCAGTACGTTCGAGGGCTTGCATGATCAGCGCATTCTCGAAATTATCGACGGCAGTATTGAAATCCAAACCTTTTTCAGGCATTTGAATTTTATCTGGATTCAGGACGGCATTTCTTTGTTGATAACGCTCGGGAAGATCGCGAACTTCGATAATACCTCGACCTTTGATAATCACGAGTCTCTCAATAAGATTTTCCAACTCGCGAACATTGCCGGGCCAGTTGTAGCTCAGCATGAGTTCCATAGCATCACCATTGAAACCTTGGATGTCCCTGCGTTTGGTTTCATTGAAATGTTTTAAAAAGTGCCCAATGAGAAGAGGAATATCAGATTTACGTTCGCGCAATGAAGGCAGGCGAATAGGGATGACGTTCAATCGGTAAAAAAGATCTTCGCGGAAACTTTTGTCAGCCACCGCTTTATCTAAATCTTTGTGAGTCGCCGCAATAACACGCACGTCGACTTCCATAGATTTAACACTTCCGACAGGTTCAAACTTTCTATCCTGAAGAGCACGCAGAATTTTTACTTGGAGATTAGGACTCATGTCACCGATTTCATCTAAGAAGATAGTTCCGCCATTTGCCACTTCAAAGCGACCTTGACGATTATTGATTGCACCGGTGAAGGCGCCTTTCACGTGACCAAACAATTCACTCTCTAAAAGTTCCCCAGGAATAGCACCACAGTTGACGGGGACCATGAGTTTGTTGGCTCGATTCGAATTGAAGTGAATCGCGCGGGCGACTAGCTCTTTCCCAGTTCCTGATTCTCCAGTGATGAGAACCGTTGAATCGGAGTCAGCTACAACTTCGATCAATTCAAAAACTTTGGTGATCTCTTCCGAACGGCCAATAATATTCTCAAACTGATACTTTTCATGTAACTGATGCCGGAGAAGCCTATTTTCTTGAGTGAGATGTTTGCTTTCCAAAGCTTTGTCGACCAGAGCCAAAGCTTCTTCAATATTGAAGGGCTTGGTGATGAAGTGAAAAGCACCGGCTTTGGTGGCGGCCACCGCAGTGTCAATACTTCCGAATCCCGTGAGTACTAAACATTGACACCCATGCGCCTGTTTGATTTTTGACATCAGATCCAAACCATTTCCGTCAGGAAGTCGGATGTCTGTTAAGAGTAGGTCAAGAGTTTGTTCGCCGGAACTCAGGACTTCTGCTTCGGCAATACTGCTTGCCGTGAGCACTTGATGACCCTTCTTTTCAAGAGCGCGAAAGAGCGCTGTTCTGATACTGGATTCGTCATCAACAACTAGAATTCTGGATTTTTGCATTTCCCCTATCCTTCCATGGTTAAGAGAGTTCGGTGAGTAAAAGTAACTGTGATCCGCGTTAAGTTGCAACCACAGACACAGTCTACCAAAAAAATGACGGAGTCAAAAGAGCTTCGTCAAAATAATTACACCAATTGGACTTAAGCCTGAGCTTCTTTTTGCTCGATCGTAATGATCACGGTTGTTGATTTGCCAAACACGGATGAAATTTCCATTTGTCCGAAATGGTCCTTGACAATTTGGTAGCTGACACTCAACCCGAGACCTGTATTTTTGCCCTTATCTTTGGTGGTGAAGAAGGGCGTGAACACACGTGAAAGTTGATCGGCGGCTATCCCTGGGCCATTGTCTGTGATCTCAAAGCGAATCCCGGACTCTGGCTTTTGAACTGATTGAGTGCGAATTGTTATCAAAGGTGCAGGAAATCTTTGCCCATTGCTGAGTTTCTCGGCTAAAGCTTCGCAACTATTTTGCAAAACATTGACCAACACTTGCACGAGCTGATTTGAATCCGCTTCTATGGCGGCATCCATATTTTCAATTTCAATATTGATTTCAATTCCTAGACCACGAGTTTGCAATTCGATAATATTGGTCACAACTTTAAGAAGATCACTAACGCGAGTGGTTTTAAAATCTGAGCTACTCGAAGTTCTTGTGAAGGCCAAGAGATTTTCTACAATAGATTTACATCTGAGTGCGGCTTTTTCCATCTCTACAATATCTTCACGATGTTTATCTTCTGGGCCGATTTCAGATTTCATGATTTGCACAAAAGCTAAAATTCCACCCAGAGGATTGTTGATTTCATGAGCAATGCTGCTGCCAATTGTTCCAATCTCTGCCATCTTCGATGATTCCAAGATTTGTCTCTGAATTTTCTGTTGTTCACTGGTGTCATGATAGAAAACGGCAAAAGCTTTTTGCCCATCTTCAAGAGCAATTTGTTGAGAGTTTACGGTGAAGTTAGCAAGCTTACCTTCACGGCTTGTTTTTTCTCCCAGATTAAATGTTTCTCCAAGGTGACATCCTGTACAAGGTGTGTTCGAGTTAAATAAAATTTCGTGGCATTTGAGTCCGACCACTTTTTCAACGGACGAATCCGATGATTCCGCAAATGCTTTGTTTACCCGCACTAAAACAAAGTCTTCAGTCACCATAGAAACGGGATCTGTGATTGAATCAAATGTCGAGTCCCACTCCTGCTTGAGCTCTTCTATTTTTTCAATCGCCATGAGCCTATCGATGGTCAAGCTGACGGCATCTCCCACTTGAAGTAGGAAATCATCTTCATCACTAGAAAATGGAAACTGTTCTTTGCGTGCAAAATAAATATGACCCAGGAGTTCTTTTTCTTTAAACAGTGGCGCAGATAAAATATTTAACTGGGAATAACTTTCCTGTGGTCCAGCTTCAAGGAAAGTTTGGTTTTTAAATAAAATTTTTGTCCACGAAAGGTCGAGCGCACTTTTCAATGCATCGTTGATCAGTTCTTCCATTGATTGACGATTAGAACTTCTTTGGATAGCTAGAAGCGCGCGGTTCAATGCCTCCAAGCGTTTGGTAGTGTGAAGAAGTTTTTCTCGCGACTGGATGAGAAAGCTTTCTCGAACTTGAACGCGTTCTTCAAGTTGTTGAGTTAAATTTTGCAGCTTACGGTTTTGTTCAGTACGAAGTTGATAAAACGCTTCGTTTTGTTTGATCAACTCAAATTCTTCGAGTGCTTCTCTCACAGCTAGTTGGAGTTGGCTTTCTTCAAAACTAGAAATTGATTTGAAGAGTCCTGCTTCATTGATAAGTGCTTGCAAATCAGGTGCGCTCGCCGCTTGACTCACCAATATCAATTGAGTATGGGGGTTGAGCTTTCGGATTTTTTTCAACAAATCCACGCAGGACTTTCCATCCATGCGATCGGCTACGGCAACTACAGCATATGAAAACTTCGATAGAATCTTTTCGGTTTCGTCATAGGAATTTATAAAATCAGCACCAAACTCCACGAGTTTAGGATCCGGATGGCCAACAATGAGAATGCTTGCCGTTTTATTCTCGGCCATTTTGTTCTAACCATTTCTTAAATTCACCGAGATTTTTGACTCTAGCATCAGGATTTTCCGTCAACACTTGCGGTACCAACTGTTGGTACTCACCATATTCAAAAAGCACGCCCTTCATTCCCAATTCCTTAGCCCAACGGATATCCGTGTCCACGCGATTTCCAATACTGACAATCTCTGCTGGAGCAGTGTTAGAAATGTTGAGGATGCTTTCGAAAGCTAGACGCTTGGAAGTTTCAGTTTTACGGTCCACGTAGAAGATTTGTTCGAAGTAACTGCCTAATTTAAATTGCTCAACTTTTCTTTTTTGTATTACCAGGTCACCGATCGTGACTAGAAAAAGTTTGAATTCGGTTTTAAATTTAACGAGAGCTTGGATCGTTCCAGGCAAAAGATTCGCTGGTTTCACGGTTTGAGCGTGGGTGTCGTAGAGAGTGTCATCGAGATCAAAGATGATAACTTTAATTCTCACCGAGCTTCCCTCCGCTTTTCGCAATCTTTAATAGGGCTGGACCAAGCATCTGCCAGGCTTTATTTCTTTCCACTTGCTCGGGAAGTTCAACGCAAATGCACGCGGTTTTCAAAATCTGGTGCGCGTATTGCCCTAGACTTCCCGGAGTGGGATAGCCGATATTGTCCGTGATGGGATGACCAAAATTTTCCGCCAAAATCTCGGCCCACTTCATTGAAATTTCGCCGGTGTAGTTGATTTGTGGCAAGTAAGTGTGCACATGAACAATCAAGAATGGATTTTCTTTTTCAAGCAGTTTTACCAACCCAGAAGTCTCAGATTCACTTTCGGGCTTTGCTCCAGGATTGTAACGGGATGCTGCGACTTCAGAAGTCCAATCGAGTGAGGGGAAGTTTCGATTCAGATCGATGCCATTTCCATTCACACGTTCGTTTTTTGATAAACCATCGGGATTAAAGCGGGGAACCACGAGCAGATTTACGTTCAAGTCCATAGGCCGAATGGATTGAACATGGGCTAGAAAATCTTCCACAAAAACCGCCCCCTCAGACTCATCACCATGCATGCCGCCAAGGACAATGAGAGTGGGGGCATAAGCAATACCTAAACGGTAAAGCTCGATAGGATTTTTCAGAGCGGAATGGGCAAGAATTTCTGTTTTTTTCATACCTTGACCTCACTCATGAGGCTAAGATATTTTCATACTCAAAAGCAAGCAATCAAGGAGAAACCATTTTGATTCAAAAAACCGCTATTGTTCTGGCCGCAGGTTTAGGGACGCGTATGAAGTCCGAAACCCCGAAAGTTCTTCATAAAGCGGCAGGCCAATCACTTATTCGCCATGTGGTTTTGAACCTGCTCGATGCTGGTGTTCAAGAAGTGCGAGTGGTCGTTGGTTTTGGTGGCGAGCTTGTGAAGCGAGAGCTTTCTGATTTGGCTGCTGTTAAATTTTATACTCAGAAAAATCAATTGGGTACTGCCGATGCTGTAAAAAGCGCGGATTTAAATTCGCTCTCGGGACAAATCATGATTTGCAATGGCGATCATCCTCTCATCACTGCAGAAGATTATTCCTTGGCGTTTGTGGCTAGCGGCAGTTTAGATTTAGGCGTAGTCACTTGTCAGGTGAAAGCACCCGGAGCATTTGGTCGAATAGTAAGAAATGCCAAAGGTGGCTTGCAGTCTATAGTTGAAGCCAAGGATGCCACACCTTCGCAGATTAAAATTCGGGAAATCAACACGGGACTTTATGTGGTGAGTGCAGTGTGTCTTAAAAAGTATCTGCCTTGTATTGAGAATAAAAATTCCAAAAAGGAATTTTACCTCACAGATTTAGTGTTGCTCATGATTAAAGATGCAAAAAAAGTGAACGGGCTTCTCACTAAAAAAACACGCGTCAGCTGTGGCGTGAATAATCCAGTCGAACTAGCACAAGCTGGACACGCTCTCTACTTGCGTTCGGCAAAAAAACTAATGCTTGATGGAGTGGTGGTTGTTGCGCCGTTAAATACGTATATTGAATCGACCGTTAAAATAGGCAAAGGTACCGTCGTTGAACCGGGTTGCATGATCAAGGGATCAACCATCATTGGAGAGAATTGCATTGTGGAAGCGCATTGCCAAATTGTCGATTCACAAATTGCTGATGGCTGTCACCTGCGTTGGGGCTCTGTGATTGAAAAAAGCAAAATGGCAGAGAAATGTTCTGTTGGTCCTTATGCGCGATTACGACCGGAAACTGAACTTGAAGGTTTTGTGCACATTGGAAATTTTGTGGAGCTCAAGAAAACTAAAATGGGTGCCGGCGCAAAAGCGGGCCACCTTAGTTATCTGGGTGATGCAGTGATTGGTGAAGGCACAAACATAGGTTGCGGAACGATTACTTGTAATTACGCCGTCGATAAAAAGAAATACAAGACAGTGATCGGAAAAAATGTTTTTGTGGGCAGTGATTCTCAGTTTGTGGCGCCTGTAAATATTGGCGATCACGCGATCATTGGCAGTGGAAGCACTATCACCAAAGACGTGCCAGCTCGAGCATTGGGCGTGGCAAGGTCTCGCCAGTTCACTAAAGAGAATTACAATAAGGAGTAGGTCATGTGCGGAATTGTTGGCTACTGGGGTTCTCAGGATCCTAAAAAAATTATTCTTGATGGGTTGAGGCGATTAGAATATCGCGGTTACGACAGCACAGGCGTAGCTATCTTTGATAATAAACAGCTGAAAGTTTTTAGAGCTCCAGGCAGACTTACAAATCTTGAAACTAAAATTCACGACATTGATTTTTCTGGTCCGACGGGAATCGGTCACACCAGGTGGGCCACTCACGGTGAGCCCAATGAACGCAATGCTCATCCTCATAAAGTTGGTCCCGTTGCTATTGTCCACAATGGCATCATCGAAAATTATGTCGAAATCAAAAAAGATCTCATCAAGTCAGGGTCAATACTTACCTCTGACACGGATTCCGAACTTGTCGCCCATTTACTTGTTCGGGAAATTACGAAGGGTTCAGGAATTTTAGAGGCCACGTTAAAAGTTATTCCCCAACTGCAAGGTGCTTACTCAATTCTTGTTGTTAATGAAAGCGAACCCGACACTTTACTTGCATTTAAAAATGGAACGCCCATGCTCGTGGGGCTTGGCGATAAAGAAGTGATCATTGCCAGTGACGTTCAAGCTTTTATTGAACACACCAATAAAGTTGTTTATCTCGATGACGGTGAAATTGTTGTGAGTCATAAAAACGACGCGCACTTTTACGACATCAATGGAAAAACCGTGAATAAAAAAATTCATGAGGTTCATTGGACAACGGCCATGGCTGAAAAAGAAGGTTTCACAACCTTCATGGAAAAAGAAATTTACGAGCAGCCGCGAGCCATCGGTCAAACCATGGTTCCGCACATTGACCATGCGAATAAAACGGTTGTTCTTAAAGACACCGGATTGACCGATGAGGAATGGCTTGGCTTTGAGCGCATTCAACTGATTGCTTGCGGATCTGCTTGGCATTCCGCACTCACAGCAAAATACATGTTGGAATCACTCGCACGGATTCCTGCCGAAGTGGATATAGGAAGCGAGTTCAGATATCGCAATCCCGTACTAGATAAAAAAACTTTAGTTGTGACCGTGAGTCAAAGTGGCGAAACCGCAGACACACTCGCTAGCATGAGATTTTGCAGAAAAGCCGGCCTCAAAGTTCTGAGTCTTTGCAATGTGGCGCAATCAACTATTGACCGCGAAGCTGATGCTAGACTTTATACCCTCGCTGGCCCAGAAATTGGCGTTTGCTCCACAAAAGCATTCACCTCTCAAATCGTTGCATTACATCTGATGACTTTGCATTTAGCTCGATTGAGGAAAACGATCACAAAAGAAAGAATGGCCGCGGAAGTCGAATCACTTTTGGCACTGCCAAGCCAGGTGGAAGTGTGTCTCAATCATGACAAGTGGTTTAAGGAAGCAGCCAAAGGTCTCACCAAGTACAAAGGTTTTCTCTATCTAGGACGCGGCATACTTTATCCCATCGCTATGGAAGGCGCTCTTAAGCTGAAGGAGATCACTTATCTTCACGCCGAAGGTTATCCCTCTGGCGAATTGAAACATGGTCCTATTGCTTTGGTGGACAAAGATATGGCCATCATCACATTGGCTCCTAAGGACGAACTTTACGAAAAAAATATCAGCAACATTGAAGAGGTCCGAGCACGCGGTGGTCAAATCATTGCTATTGGCAATCACGACGATGAAAATCTAGAGCGCCTGGCCGTTCACTACTTGGCTATTCCCAAAGGAAGTTCGATCACCAACACCGTACTTGCTTCTATACCGATTCAGCTTTTGAGTTATCACCTCGCCGTGGTCCTAAATCGCGATGTTGATAAGCCAAGAAATTTAGCGAAATCAGTCACGGTCGAGTAAATTGGCCATCAGCTTAACGAAGTCTTCATACGCTCTTTACCCTGTGTGAATCGATTGCCTCCGATAATAGAGGCATGAATAGAACAGAAAAACTCACAGTCGACCTGCATCTTCACACAAATTTCAGTGATGGGAAGTTGCCGGTCGCTGAATTAGTCGACCTTTACGGTAAAGCCGGGTTTGATGCGATTGCCATTACTGATCACCTTTGCAAGCAAAAAAATTTTCTTGGGTTTGGGGCTAGAGTTCTGAATATCACGCTTACCGAGAAAAACTGGAAAGCCTATATTGATGAAATTGAAAAAGCAAAAAACTTAGCATGGCGCAATTACCGGATGATCGTTTTTACCGGGGTAGAATACACGCACAATACTTTTGATCACCAAAGAAATGCCCACATGTTGGCGATCGACGTGAAAGATTTTATTTCTCCTGAGTTAGATGAAGAAAATTGGCTGAAAGAAGCTCGCAAGCTTGACGCTCTCACCGTTGGTGCTCACCCTATGAAATTAAAAGATGCAAAATCTCAAACGTATTATTTGATTGATAATCTCGAAAAATTTTCCCCGTTGATCGATGTGTGGGAAGTTGCAAATGGCAGAGTTTTTTCGCGGGAGATGTTGAGAAAACCATTGTCGCTGATTGCTTCAAGTGACCTTCATTCACCAAAGGGTTGGAGAGCTTGGCGCACTCAAATTGAATGTGAAAAAGATCCGCAGGCGATAAAAGAATTTTTCCGGGATAAAACCAGTCCGCGCGAATTTGTTTTTATTGATGGCAACGTTGAAAGTATAAAAAATAAAATATCTCTTGGGGCAAAAAAAATAGTCTCCGTTTTATCGGAGACCATTCATCAAAATCAAAATACGTGCTCCAGCTTTAATTTATAAGCTGAAAACAAGAGAGATGTAGGGAACAAGAGTATTTGCAGTCAAACTTGCAGAACCAGTTGTTCCATTGGGATTTTTAATTTGAGTGTAGCTCAAGCTTCGATAATCCAGTTCAGGTCCGATTTGAACACCAGAACTGATCGTGAACAAATAACCGAGAGCCACTTGAAAACCACTGCCACTGGTGTACGAAGTTGTTGAACCGCCGGTAGATGGAATTTGATCATACTGACTCGATAAAAAATATGAAAACAACATATAGACATTATCGGTCAATAAACCAACCGTTAAACCATAGGAATTGAATGTGTCTTTTTGCTGACTGTTTCCTGTGCTAGATTTAGAGTCGTAGCTATAAATTCCACCCAAGTAAAAAGGTGAGTCGGCGAAGACATAGCCTAGGCTCAAATTTCCCAATAGGCGAGTGGTGGTGATACCACTTCCGTTGGTTCCGCCCTGATAGTCATACAAATACATGATGTCTGGCTTGATTTTAAATCCTGAAGAGCCTCCACTACTGTAGCTGGCCATTGCATTTGCTTTGGGTGCCACTAAAAAGACAGTCAAAATGACTAGCGATAATATCGATCGTAAATTTCTCATAAGAATTTTCCTTTCATTTCTTTATGACTTCTCCTTTATTAAACAACGAAAGTGTATATGTAGGCAATTCCGAAGCTGAGTTCCTTGAAGTTTGTTGAACTATAAACTCCTAGGCTTTTGGCGAGCTGCGCGAGTTCTTCTCCGCAGGGAAATTTAGATGAGGAGGATTGCAAATATTTGTACGCACTTCGTTGGCCGCTGATGATGCCACCGATGCGTGGAAGGATTTCTTTTGAATAGAGATCATACATTTGTTTGATGCCCTGTACTTTGGGCTGGCCGAATTCTAAAATGACAACCTTGCCTCCAGGTTTTACGACTCGGGCCAATTCTTTGAGTGCTTGTTTGGTGTCACGAATGTTTCTTAGACCAAAACTTATCGTAGCGGCATCAAACTCTTGATCTTTGAAGGGAAGGTTTTCGACGTCAGCAAATTGGAATTTTGCATGGCTTCCCATTTGATTTGCTTTTTGCAAAGCCACGGCGAGCATGTTCTCAGAAAAATCTACACCTGTGACAAAGGCTTTTCCCGTGCTGTGTTTTTCAAGCAAGAAAGCAATGTCCCCAGTGCCGGTGGCGCAATCAAGAATTTTCTGGCCGGCTTCGGGTTTAGTGATTTGGACGAGTTTTTTTTTCCAAAGCCAATGAGTGCCTAAGGATAAAATTGAATTTGCGAAATCATATTTCGATGCAATCTGATTAAACATTTTTTGAATGGACGTTGGTTCTTGCGCGGAAAACATAATTTATAATCTCTTTCCAAAGGTTGGAAGAATGGCCTTTAAATCTTTAACTAGCAACGCAAATTCGTCAGATGTTAAGGCTTGGAGCTTATCCGAAAGCGCTTTCGAAATATCATCGTGCACTTCAATGATGAGTCCGTCCGCACCTGCTGCCACTGCAGCCAAGGCCATCGGTCTCACATATTGCTTGTGTCCTGTTCCATGACTGGGATCAACGAAAACTTTAAATGGCGTGTTGGCCTTCAAGTAGGCAACTGCATTTAAATCTAAAGTATTGCGAGTTTTTGTTTCAAAAGTTCTGATACCGCGTTCGCATAAGATAACTTTTTCGTTCCCACCATTTGCGAGATATTCTGCGGAACCAATCCATTCGTCAATCAAAGCAGAAAACGCTCGTTTTAGAAGAACTGGTTTGTTCGTGGCGGCGAGTTCTTTGAGAAGTTCGTAGTTGTACATGCTTCTCGCGCCCACTTGGAACATGTCCACCGTATCCATTAAACTTTCAATCTGTCGTGGATCTGTCACTTCAGTAACGATGGGCAATTCCAACTGTTTGCGCGCCTTTTTGAGAATGTCTAAACCTGCGAATCCCATTCCTTGAAAACTCAAAGGATTGGTTCGCATTTTAAATATAGCTCCGCGTAAAGCGTGAACGCCGAGAGCCTTTAAATTCGTTATAGTTTTAAAATAAGTTTCTTCCGAGTCAATTGAACAAGGGCCAGCTATGAGGGTCAATTGATCCGGGGAAAAAAACACAGATTCATAAGACATGATGAGTAAATTATGTTATTTCTGCCGCCGTGGTCAACCTCGATAAACAGGAATTCATTCATTTTATTACTCGTGGTGCCATATTGGGCGATGGCCGTGGAACCTACTGGCTAGGCCTCTCTGATCACGGCAAGAAAGCCGTTCGGCCTGCCCTCCCAGAGAACCCTAAATTTTGGACTCAGAACTTTCACGGTGACTTACAGACCGTCGATTGCACCGATACAGTCAAGCTTACAGCCTTTGAACTTTTAAATCTCCTTGAGAGTGTCTCCGAATCCCTCGAGGTCATACCAAATCCGGGCCATATCGATATTTCTCATTTTAGAAAATTCTTCGATGCCTCAATGACTGCCATCAAATCTGGGCAGATTTACAAAATCGTCCCTTACGCTATTAAGAAAAGCTCTCGTAAAGTGACGGTGCAGTCGAAAATCAGGTTTCTGAAAAATCTGATCACTCTTTGCGAAAAAACTCATTCGTTTGTTTATGGCTCTTGGAATGCAGATGAAGGATTCATGGGTGCTACCCCTGAGATGTTATTCGAAAAATCTGGCACGGAAGTTCAGACGGTGGCACTTGCGGGAACGAGAAGTGTTAATCGAAATCCCGAAAGCCTTTTAACCGATCCCAAAGAATTGAGTGAACACCAGTTTGTTGTGGATGGCATTGCAAAAACTTTGGAACCTTTGGGAAAAGTCAAAACGGGTAACCTTCGCTTGAAAAAACTCACCCGATTTTATCATTTGGAAACGCCGATTCATCTTTCAATGAATGTAGAAAATTCTAAAGAATTGTTTTCTAAACTTGTGACTCAGTTGCATCCCACGCCAGCGTTAGGTGGATTTCCAAAAGCCGAAACTGCGGAATTGCTCGCTAGTTTCGATGCTGATTGTCCGCGAAAAAACTTTGGTGCCCCCTTCGGAATTGAATTTGCTGATGGCCGTGCCCTCATGGTTGTGATGATCAGGGGAGCTCGTTGGGACGATAATGGATTTTATATTTCGGCGGGTTGCGGCGTGGTGAAAGAAAGTGTTTTCGAAAATGAGTTAGAGGAACTTCAACTTAAGATCGCGGCTATTGAAGAATTTTTTATTGAAAAAAATTTTACCGATGAAAATATCGAGGCCAGACCATGATTGCAAATTTGGATTTAGCAAAATCAGTTTTAGACGCGTTGAAAAAATTGGGAGTCGAGACAATCTGTGTTTGCCCCGGAGCACGCAACAGTCCATTTATTGAATCTCTCACTACAAGAATTGATTTTGAAAAAATAAGTTTCTTTGATGAGAGAGCCGCTAGTTTTTTTGCTATTGGCCGAATGCAGGTCACTGAAAAACCAGTAGTCGTGATAACCACTTCTGGAACTGCTGCTGGTGAGCTTTTGCCTGCAGTCATGGAGGCTTATTACAGTTCGCTTCCACTCATTGTTATTACTGCGGATAGGCCCGCCCATTATCGTGGGACCGGAGCACCCCAAACGGCGGAGCAAGTGGGGATATACGGGATTTACGTTTCACGGTCTTATGATTTGAATTCAAATGCCGATGACTCGGTTCAAGAATTCGCCGTTTTGGAATTTAATCCGGAGATGCCGCTTCATTTAAATGTCTGTTTTGATGAACCCTTGCCTGGAAAATTTGATGGCGCGTTTGTAAATATTGAGTTTGATGTACTTAAAGAATCGAAAAAAAATAATGTCATCGAAAAAACTCAAAAAATAATACGGTTTTTAGAAAAATACCCAAACACACTTGTTCTTGTTTCTGGACTGAAATCACGGGAAAGCTCTGCTGTAAAAAAGTTCCTACTAAAGTCTCGTCTCTTGTTTTATGCCGAAGGCCCTTCAGGACTTCGCGAATGCGGTGACCTCAGAGCCACACAAATTTATTCAGCCGATAAGATTTTAAACCGCGCTTCATTATGTGATTTTCCCATCGATGCGGTGTTTAGAATCGGCGCTGTTCCAACACACCGGCTCTGGAGAGACCTCGAATCTAAAACGCCTGTACCTGTTCTCTCTCTCAGCGCAAAAGATTTTTCGGGTCTTCCAGGAGCAGAGATTGTCCACGGTGATATTGCTGCTTTACTGGATATTATGCCCTCTGACTTTGTTTCTAAATTGGGAAAAAACTTTCATAGGTTTTCACAACTCAAGACTGAAGATTCGCTCAGGTTAGCAACCGTCGAAAAATTATTCTCTGAAGAAAAATGGTCCGAGCCATCATTGATTTTTAGTTTGTCAAAATCGATTCCAGAATTTTCGTCAGTCTATCTTGGAAATAGCTTGCCCATCCGTGAGTGGGATTTAGCTGCGGATTTCTCAGAAAAAAGTCTGCAATGTCGAGGGACCCGCGGACTAAATGGAATTGACGGGCAGATTTCTACATTCTTTGGTGGCCTGCAGAAGACGCAGAACTGGGCGATAGTTGGAGATCTCACGGCTCTCTATGACATGCAGGCGCCTTGGGTATTGCCACAGCTTGGAAATTCAGGCTTCAAGCTAGTGATTGTAAATAATAGTGGCGGAAAAATTTTTGATCGCATGTTCAAAAAAGACGAGTATCTTAATACTCATGACCTGAACTTTGAGCATTGGGCCAAGACCTGGAATTTGAGTTATAGAAAGATCGATCAAAAAGAAGGCGAAATGAATTTTATAAGCCCTGAACAAATTTTTGAAATTATACCAGATCCGGAAAGCACTCAAAGATTTTGGAACCAATATGAAAAAATCTAAAGTATTTTTCATCTCTGGATTTCTAGGTCAACCGAGCGATTGGGACTTCTTAAAAGAACATGCCCGAAGTTGGGATTTTGAATTTTCGGCTCATAGTCCTGAGGAATTTTTACCCGAACTTTATCAATCTCAAAAATCAATGACGGGGAATTACCTCTTTGAAGGTTACAGCTCCACCGAAACTTTTACTTATGCCGCAAACACGATTAATAAACTTGCTGAACACGAAGGCGCCGACGCCATTGTTGGATATTCGTTAGGCGGGCGCCTCGCACTTCATGCTTTAACTCAACGCAGTTCCCGTTGGAAAAAAGGCGTTGTGATCTCTGCACATCCGGGACTCAAAGATCATTTTGAACGAGGAGAGCGCCTTAAATCTGACGGACAGTGGGCTAAAAAATTCTCCACTCAGGCATGGAATGCCACGCTTGAGCAATGGAATAGTCAGCCGGTGTTTTCAGGCTCGCGATTGCCTCTGCAGCGGCCGGAAGATAGTGTGAATAAGGGGCGACTTGCACGTTTACTCACAGAATTCTCGCTCGCTCATCAAGAAAATATGCGACTGAAAATTGCCGACATTCAGACCCCGCTGCTTTTTGTAGCCGGAGGAGAAGATCGGAAATTCTCTGAACTCGCTGAAGAAATGGCCAAGCTTGCATTGCATGGAGAATCCTGGGTAGTTTCTCAAGTGGGACATCGTGTGCCATGGGAAATGAAACAAAAAACTTTTATCAATAAACTCAAATCATTTTTGGAGACCCCCGATGGATCAAAATAAAACCGAGAGTAAAAATCAAAACCAGAATGAATGGACGAGCTTAAAAACTTTTGAAGATATTAAGTTTGAGCGCACCGCAGACGGTGTTGCAAAAGTCACAATCAATCGTCCCGAAGTTCGGAATGCTTTCAGGCCTCAAACTGTCACCGAATTGATTGAAGCGTTCCGGATGTGCCGTGATGATTCAGAAATTGGTGTCGTGATTCTGACCGGCGAAGGCAAAGAGGCTTTCTGTTCTGGTGGAGATCAAAGAGTGCGTGGCAAAGGCGGTTACGTCGGAAAAGATGGTGTGACTCGATTGAATGTTTTGGATTTACAAAAGCAAATCAGATCACTCCCCGTGCCAGTCATTGCAATGGTTGCTGGTTACGCCATTGGCGGTGGTCATGTGCTTCAAGTGGTTTGTGATTTAAGCATTGCCGCTGACAATGCGCGGTTTGGACAAACCGGTCCTAAAGTTGGATCTTTTGACGGCGGCTTAGGCAGCAGTTATCTTGCACGCATTGTAGGCCAGAAAAAAGCGCGCGAAATTTGGTATCTCTGTCGCCAATACAATGCTGAAGAAGCTTTGGACATGGGACTCGTAAACAAAGTAGTGCCTTACGATGAACTGGAAATTGAAACCTTGAAGTGGTGTCGTGAAATTCTAGAAAATTCACCTTTGGCCATTCGCTGCTTGAAAGCTGCCATGAATGCCGATTGTGACGGGCAAATGGGTCTGGTCGATTTTGCAGGTAACGCCACACTTCTTTATTATATGACTGAAGAAGCGAATGAAGGAAAACAAGCCTTCATTGAAAAACGCAAACCAGATTTTAGAAAATTTGGAAGATTGCCTTAATGAAAAACATAAAGTTTTGGATCTTAGCCGCAAGACCAAAAACTCTTTCTGCCTCGTGGGTTCCCGTGGTGGTTGGGACGGTACTTGCCGTTAAACAAACTCAATTGTTTAACGGTTGGGTATTTATCTGCACACTGATTTCCAGTCTCTTTATTCAAATCGCAACCAACTATTTAAACGATGCCATTGATTTCAAAAAAGGGGCGGATACTGCCGAACGTATTGGGCCTCAGCGAATGACCCAAGGTGGGTTTCTTGGTTACAAACGAATGATGATTGCTGGAATGATTTGCCTGCTTGTGGCATTGGCTTTTGGAGTTCCACTTGTGATTGTGGGCGGGCTCCCGATTGTGCTCATCGGAATTGTTTCCACAGCAATGGCTTATAGCTATACAGGTGGTCCTTTTCCACTGGCATATCTTGGTTTGGGAGATGTGTTTGTTTATATGTTTTTTGGCGTGATCGCTGTTATGGGAACTTATTTTCTGCAAACAATGCACTGGAGTTTTGACTCTTTTTGGGCTGGTTCGCAAGTGGGACTGATGTCAGTTGTTTTGATTGCGATCAATAATTTTCGCGACATGCATCAAGATAGAAAAGTTTCTAAGAAAACTCTAGCCGTGAGATTTGGTTCTAAGTTTATGCGCGTCGAAATTTTTCTTTGTAGTTTTGTTCCTGCCCTCATGGGTCTCCATTACTTTTACGAAGGCTTATCATGGGCTTTTGTTTTTCCGTTGATGGTTATTCCTTTGGCACTTAAAATTTCATTTAATGTTTTGCGCACGGATCCTAGCCCTCTTTACAATCGATTCCTCGCTATGTCGGGAGCACTCCACATGCTTTTTGGAGTGTTGCTAAGTCTAGGAATTTTCGTTTCGTGAAAGTCTGGTTACATAATTACTTTCTTACTCGCGGGAATCTGAAGCCCCACGCCGGGGCGCTTTTTAAGATTGAGTTTACTGAATCACTCACTGGTTACGCGGATATTCATCCTTGGCCTGAATTAGAAGAAAAACCGCTGCACCAACAACTGGGTCTCGTGCTTGACGGTAAGCCCACACCCGCATTTTATAAGAGCCTAGGTTTTGCGAAGATAGATGCCGAAGCAAGACGAGCGGGAATCTCCTTGATGAACGGATTAAAAATTCCCGAGAGTCATTTTTTTGTGAGTGATCTTGAGAGTTTGACGTTTGAAAAATTGCTCGATATTGCTGACAGAGGTTTTAAAATATTAAAGGTAAAAATATTTCTTGTCTCTATGTCCTTTCCTGAAATAGAGAAAATCAAAGAGCTTGCGAGTGAGCTTGAGCGTCTGAATTTAAAACTTCGTTTAGATTTTAATG
Source organism: Oligoflexia bacterium (assembly GCA_043732305.1). Lineage (GTDB taxonomy): Bacteria > Bdellovibrionota > Bdellovibrionia > JABDDW01 > JABDDW01 > JAYTHU01. Next base: position 6,526 of record JAYTHU010000062.1, on the reverse strand, counting down.
CGAGCGGGGATTTTGCTAAGGCTGACGGGTTCTTCTCCGTTTGGTTTAAGGAATTTAGACATTTCAATCTCATCGATTTTGTTGAGGACCCCTGTCTTTTCGTTGCACAACATTGGCAGAAGCTAAAATCACGTTGGGGAATAAAACTAGCTCTAGATCATCAGCTTAAATATGTGGAATCTAAGGACCGCCGAGAGCTTGGAAAGTTTGCTGACATTTTGATTTTCAAACCGTCCCATCAGTTAGCCGAAGAGATTACCGCATTGGCCAAGAGAAATAATTTGCAGATTTCTGTCACTACTTCTCTCGATCACGCCTTAGGAATTATGTCAGCAACCTTTGAGGCCGCAAAAATCAATGAACAAAACCCTGGACTCATTACGCCTTGTGGACTTGTTTCACATGGCGATTTTTCTAATGATGGTTTTTTCTCGAAAATCCCAGTGAGAGGTCCAAAGTTACAAGATTTTTCTGGAAGTGGATTTGGTTTTGACGAAGAGCTCGCAAAATTGAAATGGAATTTTTTCTTATGAAAAAAATCGATTGGGATTTGCGTCCAAATTTTATTGCCACTGGTTCGCCCCAAAGCCGATCAGTTGTGGAGCTTAAAGAATTCCTCGATGAAGAAGACGCATGGGATTCCCATATTTTTGTCGCCACATCTGGGTCTACATTTGTCAATCAAACTAAATGGGTTGTGCATTCTTATAATGGGGTTTTGGCTTCAGCCAACGCCGTTAACATTCATCTGCAAGCTGCTTCAACCGACATTTGGTTTCAAGCTCTTCCTCCTCATCATGTCGGCGGGTTCTCCATCGAAGCGCGAGCATTTCTGAGTGGGAGTTTGATTTACAATTGGTACGGCTTGCTTTCCCGAGATGAACCGTTTCGATGGGACGTGACCGATTTTTATGAAGCTTTGCAAACTTCTAAATCCACTTTGCTCGCTCTCGTTCCGACACAAGTTTATGATTTAGTGAAAAAAGAAATGACCGCACCCGAAAATTTGCGCGCTGTCGTTGTCGGTGGTGGCGCACTTTCTGAAGGTCTTTATTCTAAAGCGCGTGAACTCGGTTGGCCTCTTCTGCCAAGTTACGGCATGACAGAAACATGTTCTCAAATTGCGACTGCTTCTCTTGATTCGTTAAATCGAATAACTTATCCGGAACTAGAAGTGCTTTCTCACGCAAAGGTCAGAACTGATTTTGAATCCCGGTTGCTCGTGCAGGCTGAGTCCCTCTTTGAAGGTTACCTCTATCAAAATCTAGAGAACTTAGAAAAAATTCGCTGGCAGCCAGTGCCATTGTTTGAAGTACAAAAAGAACTTTGGTTTCCATCAGAAGATCGCGCGCAAGTCGAAAACTCGACAGTTAGACCTTTGGGCAGATTCGACGAAGTTTATAAGGTCGCCGGCGAATTAGTATCTTATTATGAGCTTTCCAATCATCTACAAAATGTTTTAGATGATTGGAGGCTGGTCAAGAAAATCGACCTTCCGGAAATGGCTTTGGTTTTAAAACCAGATGAAAGATTGGGGCGCAGTCCGGAATTATTTGTTGAATCGATTGATGTTCCATCAAAGTTTCCTATCGCAGAAGTCGTTGCCGACTATAACTCGCGCGTGCGACCTTTCGAAAAGATTCGTCAAACCCATCATGTCTCGCATATTCCAAGATCTGATTTGGGCAAGGTTTTAAAAAATAAATTATAATTTTTAATTATAAACGGATGAATGTTGAGACATTTTTGGGCACAGAAATTTTTGTGAAAGATTTCTTGTCACAAAACACTTGAACGGTTTCAATGCATGCGTGAGTTACTTCGCCAACTGTAAATTCAGTCACTATGGTGAATGAACTTTCAGTAACAGACTTCAGAATTATTTCTACGTTGGTCATGGTACCGGCGGGCAATGGTTTGAAATATTCGGCGTGTGTCGATTTGATTGGAGCAATCCATTCGCCATTACTAAACCACTTATCCCAACTGCCAGCTTCTTTAGTGATCCACAATTCATAAGTAGAGTGAGCGAGACCAAAAAAGTTTCCGTAAAAAAGAATGCCAGCAGGGTCACACAAGTGAAAAGGAATTTGAATTTGATGTTTAAAAACTTTTTTCACAACTCGACCTCGTGATGATTTTAAGAGAAAATTCGTTTTATGTTTTCGATTTTATCTTTAGCAGCCCAAAGCAAGTGATCGGCTAAAACAATTTGCACCATGCTCTCAAGTACGGGAATGGCTCGGGGAATGATGCAGGGATCGTGACGTCCAGATTTAGCCACTTCCATAACACTGGCTGTAGGTTTAAACGTCACGCGAATGACAATTTTTTCTCCAGTGCTGATACCACCACGAATGCCACCATAAACGGCTTTGCCTTCAGCACTTGCCGCAGCTTTTCCATGAAACTCAGAACCTTCAGCTGATGCACTCTCAAAGCCATCACCAATTTCTACTGCTGCAGTTGCTCCAACACTCATCATCGCTGCTGCCAGATCTGCCTTGAGCTTGTGAAACACGGGCTGTCCTAATCCACGTGGCATATTGTCAACCCAGATTTCAGCAACGCCGCCGTAACTTTTTCCTTCAACTTTAGCTTCGGCCAAAAGTTTAATCACAGCTTTAGATTGGCTTGCTGACGGAAATCTTGCGGGAAATTCGTCGATCGTTCCTGGGGTGAGTGATTTGTTTTTCTCTAAAGCCAATTTGTCTTTTGCGATTAAAGAAAGAGGTCCAATTTTGGCTGCAAATCCAACGATGGAAAATTTGGGAATCACTTCGTATAAAAGCATTTGGGCGACACTCCCAGCCATAACTCGGGCGATAGTCTCACGCCCTGAAGCTCTACCGCCACCACGTGGGTCACTGTGTCCAAACTTATCTTTCCACACATCATCAGCGTGTCCTGCGCGATAAGGAAGATCAACGTAATCGTGTGGTTTAGCGTCTTTATTTCGAACAACGATTGCGATGGGTGATCCCAAAGTTTTTTCTTCAAGCACGCCACTTAAAATTCGAGGAACGTCATCTTCCCGACGAGCCGAAACTAAGTCTCCGCCTGGGCGTCTGCGCGCTAAATTATCCATGAGTAATTCCATATTGAATTTGATTCCGGCGGGGCAGCCATCGATGATCACGCCCATGGCTTCGCCATGACTTTCACCAAAACTTGTGACGGTAAAATGTTTTCCCCAGGTGTTTGCTGAACTCATTTGGATAATCCTTCTTGCTTCCAGAACTTTTTTTGAAATTTTGCTTGAATGCGGAACATATTAAGGCCAGACACATACCGAGCGCCAGTCTTAATTGCGTACTCTCTAGCGGGGGAGTCCTCAGCGTAGTTAAGATCAAAAATAATCGCTGGAACCCACGATAGTGGCGGGTTTGCGAGGTCTGATCCGCGCCCAGAGGCCCAAATAACAACTTTAGGATCAGTGTCAGTTGAATCACCCGGTGACCGTCTTTTACCCGTTCGCGCTGAATACAACTGAGCATTCGGCACCACGGCTTTGATCCCTTCCAATGTTCCTCCTCCGCCCCAGACGGCATATTCAGAAGTTTGGGGAAATTCCTGGATGAGTTTTTGTAATTCAACTTTTAAAGCCGGCAGATCTGTATTTATGCCCACCCATTTCGAATCATGAAGAGCCAAAGTGTTCATCGATTTGAGCATCAAAGTTTCCAAGTCATCAGTGTGGGAAATGTCGAACGCGGCATTTTTAAATGGGGTGGTGACTGCGGCATTTTTCATCCCCAATTTTTTCAAAATATTTAGCGCGATGGAAAACTCTTTGCTATCGGTTGACGGAATTCTAATATCAAAAAATGTCGTCTCTCTATGTTCAAAAGGTGAAATGCTATGCTCCACTGGATTTCCTAAAACGGCGGAGAAGTTTTTTACCGAAGTAGGAGTCATCATCCATTGCATCAACGTGGGTTGATCGGAACTTGTTCCATCGCCTTCTCTGACGTAGTTCAATGCAAAGCGGTTTTTCATCAGAAGCCGGTACCAATGCCAGTTTCCGCCCATCGGAAGAAAGATGTTTCTCACAGGATCAAGGAGGGACCATTCATGTCCTTGCCAAAGTTCGGTGAAATTTTCTATTTTGCAGGCAAGTTTCAAAAATTTTGCATTTGAAGCAGAGATTTTTGATAAAGTGTTTTCGAAGATTCCGGTTGACCTTTTATGGAGTGAGCAAATGTCCACAGTTCCGGGAGCTTCACCAAATTCCAAGGGCCAATCAACAAACACACCCAATGATTTCACATACTCAAAGTTTGTACTGGTTTTTCGATTTCGAAAACTAAATATAATCTGTGATGGGGGAATCTCTTCCAAAACAAAAGGGAAAATCTGAGAATCTATCAAGTCATCTCTGAACTCAAACAAGTCCAAGTTCCAGTCTAGTCTTTCTTTGATCCAGCGTTTGAAAAAATAAGGAGACCGAAAGTTTTCAGGCAGTAGGGTGAGGGCCGCTCCAACCATGTTTATTTCGCTCTCAAAAAATAGTTTTTCTTGTTCGAATGGCTCTGAAATACCTTCGGGCATGAGATAGATTAAATCCGCCTTTACGCGATAGCTTGATTCTCTTGCCTCAAAACGGGAAAGGTAATCTTGCAGCGGACTTAGATTTTCATCGAAGGCTGGTCGATTCAAGAAAATCCTTCCTTCACGATCGGTTTTTCTTTTCACCCAAATAAATCGCCGGTCGAGGTGAGTTGGAATTTGTGAGAGATCGATTCCCGCTCCGAGAGAAATGTAAGTGTTTATGTCAGAGGAAGATTTTGACTCGATTAGATCAAGTAAATAATTTAAGGATTTTTTCTCAAGTCTGCGGAACTCGGATTCGCCATTTATCTCAAAAATGTTTGTTATTGACGCTCGATTTTGAACTTCTATGACTTGATCTAAATCATAAAATTCAGCATCAGGTTTGTAAAAACGGAGCCGTCCCAGCAGACTTGTTTTTCCGACCCCTCGGTGACCAATTAAAAAATGGATCATTTTACGTTTTCTTGTTTTGAAAAAAGAGAATTATTCCCAGGAAAATTGTTGATGAAGGGGAATAGTTGGGGCGCCGTTTTATTTATTACTTCAGGATTTTCAATATTGATTTTAAAGCCAGCAAGTTTTGCGGCGTGCGCGGCCATCACCCAACGATGATCCTGATCAGGATTAAAAGTGAATTGAGTTTCAGCATCTAGATTGGAGAAAGGCCTTCCGTCAATTAAAATGCCATCATCGATAACTTCAAATGCTCTGTTCATATGAATTAACAGTTCCTGTGATTTTGCCAATCGGTTGGATTCTTTCCACTTCAATTGGGAAGCCCCCGTCAAAATTGATCTCCCTTCAGCTAATCCGCATAGAACAGACAGTACCGGCCAGAGATCAGGTGAGTTTTTTAAATTCCAATGTATTGGAGAAAGTTTTTCTGTCTTAGAAACTTTCAATATTTCTGAGTAATATTCCAGATTCACATTCATCGCCCTGAAAATTTCCAGAAAGACATAGTCTGGCTGTAGGCTCGCTATAGGAATATTACTAATCTCGCAAAGTCCTCCGAGAGTAGCCCAACTTGCGATAGTGAATGCAGTGCTCATATCGGCTGCGACTGAAATAATCGATGAGGGAATTTTTTGCCTTGGCTCTATCAGAAAGATCGAGCCCGTAGGTGATATTGACCGCTCATAACTAAAACCAAGAGTTTCTAAAGTTTTGAGCGTCAATTCAAAATAACCTTCTGAAACTTGGGAATGTATTACTACTTTCAGAGGTGCAGGCAAATCCCACGAATTTATAAAAAGTGCTGAAGCAAATTGACTAGACTGACTTCCATCAATTTCTAAACCGGCTTCAGGAATTATCCATCCTTGCGATGAAATAATCACATGCTCAGAAAACCATTCTATTTTGGCTCCCAATGTTATTAACAAGCGGCATAGTTCTTGGTGTGGTCGCTCGAACAATCTTTTATTCCCACAAATTTTAAATTCCCCATGAAGCCTGGAAAGTCTAGCCATTAATAGTCTAAGAGTGAGGGCGGATTCACCTGTGTCAAATGTCTTCAGTCTTTGGACTACGCCTGCAAAACACTTTTCTGCGTTGCCAATGTCTTCGGCAATCAGGGACTGAACTGCCTCATTAGAGATTTTGATTTCCGAATTCCAGGATTTTAGCGCAAGTGCTCTTATCATTTCGGATTTTGAAGGTGCAACCGGACCGCGATATTCGAAAGACATTTAAAAGCCTCCGAACTTTTTCAAAGCAAGCAAAACTTCTGAGATAGGAATATCAACTACTTTTAGATTTCCAAAATCTTTGATCAATACAAATTGCACGTTTTCGCGAGTTTCGTTTTTTTTATCTCGAAGAAAATATTTCTTTGCTGATTTCGTCGAGATTTGAAAATTCATATTTCTGATACCGCAATCACTTAGGTAGTTGGAGATTTCAATTGCCTTGGCCATAGATAGCATTTTCATTTCTAAACTTAAAAATAGGGCAAACAAGAGTCCTTCGC
>JAYTHU010000061.1:0-15751 GCA_043732305.1 Oligoflexia bacterium | reverse complement strand
ACTCTTGATTCCGTGCCCACACCTTTTAGCTCAAGCATTGCGAGAATTTTTTCTAAATCCGTGATTTTCTCTCCGCGACGTTCATAGTCTGCAGAAAGAAGTTGGAATTGTTCATTGGCGTATTGCATAGCGGATTCGGCTTGAGCCATTTGCTTGGACACCTGGAGAAAAGCTTGTTGATGGGTGTCCATCGCGGATTCTAAAGTTTGGTTCTTTAAATTAAAACTATTTATAAGATCGCGAGCATTGTCTAGATCTTCTCTCGCCAAGTTTAGATTTTCCAGAATGATATCGTCACCTGCCATAGCGCGGTCATAAACGGGGCGAACGCGTGATTTAAATCTTTCCATGGCATTTACTTTATTGATTAGCTTTTCGCTGTAGCCAACGATCTCTAAATACTTTGAGTAGATTTCTGCGGATCTAATTTCCGCCATTTTTCTTTCTTCAAGTGCAGCTTGATAAAGAACCATGTCTACCGTGCGCAGAGCACTCGTCTGAATTGATGCTGGAGAATATTCTTCAGTCGAGTAGCTGCTGTAGGCCGATGCTGGATTTTCCGCAAGTTTATGAGTCAGCTGCTCTAATTCTTGGGTGAGAAGATAGTTCGGTGGTTCTGGCATGCGAGGGAGTGCTTTAGTCATACTTTTCCTTCCTCCTTGAAGGTGAGAGTCCTGGTTATCCTACCAAATCTTTTGTCTAGAAACAAATAGGCCAAGGTCTAGTTATGATTTGGGGCATTGTGGTCGAAAAGGAAATTGAGGGAGTGAATTTAGCTATGTCCACCGCACGAGATAGAAAAAATGAAGCAAGGCAAGAGCTTGAAGTTCCCGGCACATCTGCGAATTTGGGCGGTCTTCAATACCAAATTCTGACACTCATTTCAGAAAAAAATTATGAAGAGGCAGAGTCTGTTTTAAAAGCCTATCAAGACAAGAAAAAATACTATCCAAGTTATGCTAAGCGGACAACGCGATTATTTACTCACACGATTGAATTGGTGATGGCGATCAAACACATTAAATCGTTACCAAACTTTGCTAGTCTTGCTCAAAGCAAGCAAGACGAGCTTTCCAGCAAAGCTCGAGAGCATTGGGAAGAATTAAAAGTCTGTTTAAGAAGAGTAAAAACAATTGAAAAAGATCTCGATCTCGAAGACGCCCGCAGCACCATTTGGGTCGTAAAAGCGTTCTTTATTTCCGTGATGGTTGTATTTGTGGCGTTCATCATCCACGAAGCTTTTCTATCACTGGGAGTGCCTACCAAAGTGGTGCTCGATGATCTTATGAAATTCCTATGGAGTTTTGCCATCTAAGGTTTCATTCAAAGCTCTCTCCAGTATCGGAATTAAAAACCCATTGGGCAAAAGTCTTCCATTTGCAAAAATCGAAGGAGTAGCTTCCACATTAGCCATGTTGGCCCGAGCCACCTGTCTCTGAAGTTGGTTTGTAGCTTCGGAACTATCCATACAAGTTTTAATTGAACTTTCGGACAACTTTAAATCTTTGATCAAGTCCGAGAGCATATCGTGACTAAGATTATCTTGGCGTTCAAATATCCAGTCATGTGTCTCTGCGTATTTATCTTGTTGGTTTGCGCAGATAGCGACCTTTGCAAAGAAACAGGATTCGGGATGCATGTGACTTTGCATTTTGTCGTTGCATTCGGAGTCGAGAGGATAGTTTTGATAAACCAATTGAACTTGATCTTTGTGAGCATTCGCAAAAGCATGAAGACTTGGTGCTGCATGTTTGCAATGGGGGCATTGAAAATCACTAAACACTAGAATTTTGAGCGCGGCTGAATCTGGCCCAATAGAAGGTTCTCCAGTTGTAACGAAATCAAATTTCTTATTTTGCTCCCAGTTTGAAATGGAGTTTTCGATCATCGGACCAAGATTGCTCGAAATATTATCGAGCAAAACCATATTTGCAAAGACGCTTCCCGCAGGTATTAGAAGCAATAAGATAACAGTCACCCAAGATTTCAGGTCTTTGACAATATTAGAAAACTTAAACGATGGAGTTTCTTTAAGTTTCCAACCACAGAAAAAAGTGGCAAAGCACAACACGTAAAGCGTTATGCAATAAAAACAATAAGTTTTTAGGATAAGCGCGGAAATAAGACCTAAAATAACGCAAGCGGCGACAAAAATAGAGTTCAAATAGAAAAACATACGAGTGGCTTTGGCTTTTTCTTCGTTATCTAAGACTATTGATCCCAACAAGAAAATCAGTTCGACCAGAAAACCAAAAGCTCCCAGTAGTGCAATGGGAATTCCATAGACCTCGCTGTATTTGGAGATGTTGACTGCGTCGCAATCAAATTTTGTGTTGATGCTGCAAAAACTTTTGGATGATTGCATTCCGTAGAGGAGTGAGTAGTGGTGGTAAGCTAAATAAAAACAGAAGAAAACGGACACGATCAATAGGATGGCAGCGCTGGCTCTCCAGATTTTTTCATTTTTAATAAACACAATCACTCCCTTTGTTTTTGCTTACTAGAATTTTAAGATATGTTTTAAAAAATGACCAGTTCCTTTATCAAGAAGCGTGTGGCCTAATATTGCTATGAGCACTCGAGAGTTGGTTTTGAAAATGCAGCGCATTATACTTCGCCAACTCAAGAATGATGTTCTTCGGCTTCAGGGACCCATGAGTGGGGAACTTGCACAATATGCTCACCGTTATCAAAATGAGTTTAAAAAATACCAGCGAGTTTCATCAAAGAAAGAATTGATTGCCGCAGCTTCCAAAGCACACATTGTATTCGGCGGTGACTTTCATGCCTTTTCTCAAAGCCAGCGAACCCATTTGAGAATATTGCGTGAAATGGTCAGGTTTAAACGGCCATTGATTTTGGCTCTTGAATCGGTTGAGGCCAAATATCAAAAAGTTATCGAAGAATTTCTTGCGGAAGATATCAGCGAAAAAGTATTTTTAGAAAAAATAAAATATGTCAAAAATTGGGGTTTTCCTTGGGAAAACTATAAAGTTTTCTTTGATTTTGCGCGAAAAAATAAACTCAAAGTTTATGGAATTAACTATCAAAAACCGTCTCACAAGGTCGGAGATCTCGAAGAGCGAGATCGGGCAAGTAGCAAGAAGATAGCTGAAATTACAGTGAAAAATCCGCAGGCCTTGATTTACGTTTTATTCGGTGATTTGCACGTGGCCAAAGACCATTTGCCCCATTTCACACGGGAAATTTTGGGCAAAAAAGTTAAAATCGTATCTATTTTTCAGAATTCCGAAAGACTCTATTGGAAGCTTGCTCATAAGAAATTGGAAGAGAAAGTAGAAGTTCTTCAGTTAAGGAAGGATGCGTTTTGCATTGTTAATACTCCCCCTTGGTATAAGTGGCAATCGTATTTGGATTTTTTGGAAAAGCGAACCGATGGTGATGAAAATTCTGATTTAGTAGACTCCATTCATAAATATTCTCAGTTGATCTGTCAGATTTTAGGTGTGCCGGGGAAGTTTTATGACTTTCATGTTTTTAAAAAAGGCGATGTTCGGTTGGCGAGTCATCTATCGAAGAAAACTAATAAAAAAGAAAAGAAATTTATTGAGAAATTGATTCATCAGAATCGATCTTTTTTCATTCCAAGGGTCAATGTTTTCTACGTCACCAAAACAGATACTAACCACGTCTTGAGTTTGGTCGGTCAATTTATTCATGCGCAATTGCGCAAAGAAAAAAATGTACATTTGCAAATGCCAGAGTGTTTTGAAGCCGTAGTTTGGAATGATGCTATAGCTTTTTTTATTAGTAAAATCATAAACAGCCGTCGAAAATTTCCCATTATTTCACCAACAGCTGCACAGAGCCAAACTTCTTTGATTTCACTCGAATATCGATTGAAAGAACGACTGGCATTTCAAACAGGCAATAAAATAAAACGTCTCAAAAAATCTCGATTTAAGCGGCAATTCCACTTTTTCGAAGCCGCACGAATAGTGGGCTCAATTTGGGGCCAAAAAATATACGACGGTTTTATCCAGGGCGAACTTGAAGCAGACAGACTAAAGTCTTGGATGTGTCAGCCCGTAAATAAAAAATCAGGGTTCTCCGTGTTTTATTTGAATGCCCTTCTTGAGGTTTCAAGGTTAAAATTAAGCTCGGTAAGACCGGAAGAACGTCTCTAAAAAGGGGTCAATTTTGGAAAGCGAAAAAAACTGGTACGTGGTCATTGAAAATAAAGCGGTGGGACCACATTCGGTAGATGACGTAAAAGCAATGTTACTTTCGGGTAAAATCACTTATGCTGATTTTGTTTATAAGCCCGGGCTTTCCCAATGGACTCCCATCAGTCAAATAAAGGATCTCGAAAGACGACTTGAGGGAGACGCAGAAACTCGCAGCACTGAAATTCCCGTGGAATCTAAATACAGTGAAGATGCTCAGTTTAATGGATGGCTACTTTCCGCTAGAAAAGATGGTGAGAGTATTCAAAGTGGTCCATACACCAAAGAACAAATCATTGAAAAAATAGACAAACACGAAGTTAAATATGACGACCAAGTTTGGAATAAAAGTCTTTCAGGTTGGCAAAAACTTGGAGAGCTTGAAGAGTTCAATCGTCGTAAAGGCATGATTGATCCAATGACTGCTCCTGGAATTGTTGTTGATGCAGAGGTGGGCGAAAAGGTATTTCAGGAAGCTCTGGAGTTTCAATCTCAAGAAACTCAACCTGGAATCAGACCAGAAGTCAGCGCGCCAGCTCAAGAAATGCATTTAGATGCTCCTAAATTAAACCCCATACATGAAACTGAAAAACCTCAGAAGGAAATTCCATTGCCGATTCCAAAAGCAGATCCGCTTTCGGAATTTGATCCGCCGAAGTCCTCTGGTAGAAAACGTTTGATTATTGCAAGCTCTGGCGCAGCACTGGGAATGGTTATGGCTTATTTTGGTTTGAATGCTTACAAGCAAACAATGATTGAATCTTCCGGACACGGAACGGTCACAAAAACTTCATCAACGTTCGCTGTTAGCGCAAACAAATCTGTTCCTTCAGTGGTGCCAGCTGTGATTACTCCGCAATTGAAAGTGATCGCCATTAAAGCGAATACTCCTTCGAGACCGCAGCTTGCGTTTGAAACTAATTTACCTGCTGGATCTGTGATCAAAGTTGAATTGTCTGCCGCATACGGGAGAATTTTAAATTATCCTCGTTTAGTCATTGAGAAAGACGTCACGGTTGTTTCCGGCCAAATGCCGACGCTGGATCTGGTCAAAGAAGATTTGCCCTATGGAGATTACAGAGTCAAAGCAATTGCCGGTACGCTTTCATCTCAATCTAATTTGCTCATTGGAGTTCATGATAGCGCACTTGTCGCAAAGCTTGAGAAGCATCGAGGGGATTTAACGATCCAAGAAAAGAAAGAGCGCATGGCTCTTTTAGACGGAGTTAAATTTTTAGCCAAAGCAGACGGGGAGCTAGCTAAAGCTTTTTCGAAAGCAAATCCAAGAATTAACATTGGCAAAAAAGCCGATAAGAAAAAGGTTTGGAACACTGCTTTTGCTGAGTGGAGAAAGAATTTTCTGCAAAAGACCGCGTCTACTCAGTGGTTGGAAAAACAAAATCCAAAAACTCTGATTTATCCGGGTTCAATTGGGAAATATGCAAAAGCAAAGTCTAAACTCACTGAAGTTTCCAAATCTTACGCTTCTAAAATGGGTTCGTCGAGAACTGTAGCTAGTGCAGACTCGGGCCCCGAACAGGTACGGCAAGATTTCAAAAAAATATTACAGAGTTTAGAAGCAGATCTCAAAAATATCAAAAAATAAGTTCTATTTACCAATTTAGAAGTTACCTCAAGTCTCGAATCCCCCTGTGACTCGAATCTCCTTTGATTCGAATCGGAAATCCCGTTTTTTGTAGGGCTAAAACTTAACGGCCTTCGTTGCGGAGAGTGGGCGGGTTAGGAATGGGCGTCAGAACACGATAGGAAGTGAGTGACAATCGATAAAGCGAAAAAAAAAGCCAGTCTGTTAAGCTTGGCTTTTCGTCTCTGGCAAATCCGGATGGTTGCTTTGGCTTCTATCATCAGTCAGAATTCCCGCCTTGTGGCTTTGGCAGTCGGTCTAGTGGATATTGCCTCCAGTTTTAGGATTTAAAATCAGTTCAAAATATCTTTGAATTCTTTTCCAGCTTTGAATTTAGGAATTTTGCTAGCAGGAATTTGAATTTCGGCACCGGTTTGGGGATTGCGTCCAACGCGAGCTTTACGTTTTCCACGGCTGAAAGTTCCAAATCCCACAAGTTTCACGTCGTCTCCCTTGGCCACAGTCTTTTTGATAGCTTCCAATGTAGTATCAAGAATGTTTTCGGCCTGTGCCTTTGTACATTTGGCATCAGTAGAGATTTTGTCGACGAGTTGAGCTTTGTTCATTTGAGAATCCTCCGGAATCGTAAGTTTTTGGTGTTTTAGGAAGATCAGCCTAATAACGAATAAATTTAGGGTCAAGATTTTTTTAAATTTCGTAATATTATTTATGTTAATTCTCCGTTTTTAAGATAAAACTAACTTCAATGTTGACAAAAATGAAAAACAAATTGGCCTCGCCCTTGGCTGCAAATATTGCTATTTTACTCTCAAATGAGAGCCAAAATTCACATTTTACTGAACAGCAAATTGCTGATTTGCTTGAGCTTCCGAAAAATTCGGCACACGGCGATTTAGCGTTTCCCTGTTTTGCAGTCTCTAAAATCTTGAAAAAAAATCCCGCCGTAGTCGCGCAAACTCTTGGTACTTATGCATTGCCTTCGGGGTTCAAGAGCACTCAAGTGGTCGGCGGATATCTGAATTTTTTCTTCGAGCCTAGGATGTGGCAAGATGAAGTCCTCACAGAGATTCAAAACAAAAAAGAAAAAATTGGAAATCTTAAAATAGGTGCCGGTAAAACTGTTGTCATTGATTATTCTTCGCCTAACGTTGCTAAGCCTATGAGCATTGGTCATTTGCGTTCGACAGTCATTGGTCAGTCGCTTTCTAATATTTTCAAAGCGGTTGGTTATAAAGTTGTTGGGATCAACTACATAGGTGATTGGGGAGTGCAATTTGGGAAACTTGCTTGGGCTCATTTAAATAATTCCGAACTTTTGAAATTTGCAGAAAAGCACCAAGCTGAAATTGAGAAAAAAGGTTTTGATCCAGAATTTTGGCAGAAATTAATAAAAGACGCCGAAAAGCCGGATGGAGTTCCAGGCTTTGATTATCTTTTTGCTATTTACGTCATCTTCCACGCTATTGCAGATTTTGAACCTTCGCTTGAAGATCACGGACGAGAATATTTCTTAAAGCTCGAATCGCGAAAACAAAATTCAAGCGATCCTCTAACAAAAAATATCGTCGCCGCTTGGGAAGTTTTTGTGCAAATTTCTCTTGTGGAATATCAACGAGTCTACACACTTCTTGGAACCAAACATGATCTCGTCCGAGGAGAATCTTTTTACGAAGACCTTCTCGGGGATGTTGTCACAAAATTGAAAAAAGAATCTATTCTGATCGAAAGCGAAGGCGCACAAGTGGTGGACCTTACGCCTTTTGATATGCCACCTTGCCTGATTCAAAAAAAGGATGGAGCAACCCTCTATGCAACACGTGATCTCGCCGCTGCATTAAATCGACATGAAGAATTTAAAAGCGATCGACTTATTTATGTGGTGGGTGCGGAACAAACTTTACATTTTAGACAAGTGTTTAAAGTTTTGGAACTCATGAAATATAATTGGGCTCAGCAATGTCATCACGTTTCATTTGGACTTTATCGGTTTAAAGATGGGAAAATGTCCACTCGTCGAGGCAATGTGATATTGCTTGAAGATGTTTTAGATAAAGCCGTCGAAATGGTGAGAGAAATAATCAAAGCTAAAAATCCTGATCTCGCTAATTCAGAATCTGTGGCGAAAGCTGTTGGAACGGGTGCCGTTATTTTTAATGATCTTATGAATGATCGTCAAAAGAGCATTGATTTTGATTGGGAAAAACTTCTAGATTTCAATGGCGATACTGGTCCGTATGTTCAGTACATTCAAGTCCGTTGTGCCAGTGTTCTTGCGAAATGGAATAAAGAAATTCCTAAAGCGAGTGAGGTTGTTGAGCTTACCGAAAAATTAGAAAAAGATTTGCTACGGATTATGGGACGCTTTGAAGAAGTGGTGGAGATGGCTCATGATCAACTCAGACCAAGTTGGATCGCCCAATATCTTTTAGAATTGGCGAAAGCTTTCAGTTCTTTTTATTACGAACATAGAATTCTTGAAGGCCCGGTAGAAACACAGAAAGCACGAATTGTGTTAGTTGAGTCTACTCGCGAAATTCTCCTCAAAGGGCTTTCACTTTTGGGAATTCAAGCTCCGCAATCAATGTGAGATCAATCTAAAAGTCTGCTACGGATGCGAACATTTGTCGTGTTACCACAGGCGATTCTTACATAAATTAAATTTGGAATTGTAATTATCCCTTGGTCATAAAAAACATGAACATCTAATACCTCTATAACTTTTTAAATGCTTGTAATGGCGAATCTAGCTCTCCCTATGGTGAATCCCGTGGCACGTCCTGTGCTTGAGAGTTAAGTGCAAGGAATAACGATGCTTTTTATAAACAATTTGATTCTTGTCTTGACAATTCTATGGGCTGGAACAGCAGCCGCTGGCGTGGAAACGGCAAACACTTTGCCGGTAGGCGTCTATTCGCCCGAATTTAACTTCGGGCTCATCTCTGGACTCGGCCAAAAATTTGATAATTCTGGAAGTTTAGTTGGCGTTGCTGATCAATATCATATGGATCTCACCGGCGC
The DNA here is from genome assembly GCA_043732305.1 of Oligoflexia bacterium. Lineage (GTDB taxonomy): Bacteria > Bdellovibrionota > Bdellovibrionia > JABDDW01 > JABDDW01 > JAYTHU01. Next base: position 6,940 of record JAYTHU010000061.1, on the reverse strand, counting down.
TAAGATCGCTCAACTGAGTGGTCAGGCAAAAACTTTGGTTGGTGCACTTAATGCTCTCTCGCCTAATTTAGGAAATAGTCTTTCGATGGGGAGCGTGGACTTTCAGGCTAATCCCACAATTGACTATTATGTTTTAAATCCTGCATACGGTTTAAGCAAAAATGTTTCCCTCGGTTTCGCACTTCCCTTTATTCATTTTCAAAATCAAATGCAAATCGTGGGCTCTGGAACAAATAATCTGCAAGCGGTTCAATCTTTTTCCGGTGGCGCATCTGCAGATGTCAAAAATGCTTTGGGGCAAGCATCCGCAATGGCTTTGAACATGCCTGCCACAGTTCAAAGTGCACTCATCGCTAAAGGATACAAACCGCTTGGTAATGAAGACATCACTGGCATAGGTGATGCTCTCATCTATGCTCGATTCCGTTACTTCGAAAATGAGAAATGGCGTTTGGCTGTGCGCCCCTATTTATTGTTACCCACCGGTAGACCGGATGATCCGGATGACCTCGCAGACATTGCTATGGGTGGATATTTGGGAGCGGGTGGCTATCTCACTCAAGAATATTTCATTATGCCAAGATGGATTGGTTCAATTATTTTTCAATACGAAGCGCATTTGCCAACAACTATTAAAAAGCGAGTTCCTTATAATCAAGATGATATTCTGCCGGGCTCTGATCAAAAACAAGGTGTGAATTGGAATCCGGGAAATATTTATGACGTCATGCTTGCCAATCGATATCAAGTTTTGCGTTTTCTTACGGTAGGGACATTTTACGAGTTAACTTTTAAAGATCCTGATTGGTTCGATGGAAATCAGGATGGGTATGATTACGCTTTTTTGGGACATGACACGGGCTACGCTATTCAGAGACTCGGAGCGTACGTAGAGTTCTCAACAATTGATTTTTATTTCGAAAATCGATTTGCACTTCCCTTTTCTTTTGGATACACCTTCACTAATTCCGTGTCGGCAGTGAATAGTCCGCAATCTACATCACACCTTGTTAATCTGAGGATGTTTTTTTGATGAGACATAAATTTTATCTCCTCATTCTTATTGCAACTTTAAGTGGCGCCTGCACGCCCAAGAAATTTGTTCGTGTTGAGGTAGACGCGGGACCTAAAATTTATGGAGCCACTGTCGAAGACACTCCTTTAACAATAAACGAAAGAGTCCAGGGTCTACATTCAAGTCTAGATAAACAAAATGTAAAAGTTAAAAGTTATGATCTTCTGAGCTTGTCAAACCTTCTGATGGAGTCTGATCAGCCTGTCTATAAGCAGACTGCTAAAAAGATTTCGGATCTCTTCTCACATGCAGACGAAACCGCCACCGCGATGAATTCTGATATTTTCCCTCCGGGAAATCCTTATGCCGAGCAAGTTTACACATATCTGTATCCTTACTTATTAGATAAATTTAAAACCGCACAAAAAGATTCTGAAGATCTCGTAAACAAAACGAGTCAGAACATGAAGCCTCCTGTGGTGATTGTTCCGACCGGGGCTGCTGCAATTGCCACAGCCGCTTTGGCCGCGAGTCAAAAGACTTCGGCCTATTACCTGCAGAGTATTTTGAATCAGATTAACCAATTTAATTCTCAGATTAGCCAAGTGGATGGAAGTTCGGATTCAAGCTTATTTTTAAAAGCTGTGAGCGATAAACTTTCAACCGAGTACGTTAAACCGCTTCAGGATTTTTTGCCAAAACTCACGCGCAAAAATGGACAGAGCCTAAGTTTATTTTTGCGAGACCTACAGAAATCTTTAGTTGGAGTTCCTGGCCTGACGGATGCGGAAAAAGCTTCTAGCGATATTCAGCTTCAAGATGGTGTTTATTATTCTAATCGAACTGAACAAGCCACGGATTCAGTCCAGGCTCTTCAATTGATTGTCGACATGTGGTTCAATGCCGCGGTTAGAAACCGTGCGCCCCCTGTGTTTAAAGCATTTTTCGCGAATTACACGGAAAAACAAATTATGGCTCTTGTGACAAAAAATTCTCCAGTAATGAGCGATTCAGATTTCGTGGTTCTTCAGAAACGAGCAGACCTAGAGTGGGCAAAAAAGAATTCTGATTTTAGTGCAATATCAGATAGAAGTCTTCTGGCTCTGCAAACCCTCAATAAACCGCTCTACGATATAAAATCGCATTTCTTTAGAGATTGGACAGATCTTAATACTGAGGAAACCAATTCTAAAGTTTATAGTTTTGTTTATTCACCAGCTGCGATTGCTTTTCTAACAGGAATCGGGAAAAGCCAAATTTCAGATCCTGGAAGTCGCTTTGAAGAAATTGCTTTTTTCTGGCTCAATTTGCAATTCAGATACTCGCTGAATAAAGATATCATCTCTGCATTTGCCGGTTACGATAGTGATGAGCTTGAAGATATAAAAAATAATCCATGGTGGTTGCCTCCTAAGAGAGTTTTTATTCGCCGGGACATAGTGCGGACGATAGATAGTTATCCGAAGTGCGAAGGATGTGTTTCCGCTTTAGATGGTGCGACCGGACTTCGTAATTTTAAAGACCACATCACTGGGCAAATTCAAGAGATGGTAGAGGCCACACTGAAATCCAAAATTCAAGCGCTCGCAGATGGAGTTGCTTCTCTACTGCGTACTGAAGTCATTGGACAATTGGAAAAACAGGGAGATAGTTTTCCTGCAAAAGCATTCGATTATTTTAAGACTTATGCCAAACTAAATGTAGACGCTTGGTTCTTTAAGGGGCAAAAAGCGCCGTTGCTTATTCCTACGCAATTGTTTTTTGAAAAGAAACCACAAGGCTGGACGGTGCGCGCTGATCTCACTCAGACTTCTGCGGAAATATTAGGGGCTTCGCTTTCAAATTATTTTTTCATGATGACCTATCCCCAGGCCATTGGCATTTTAAATCCGGAACTTGCGAGTTGGTCGTTTAGAGCAGTGAATCAGATGGCATCAATCGCGGGATACAAAAACTACAGCGGAGACTTGATTGATTCTCTCACTATCCCTTTCACAATTGGGCAAGATCGAAAACGTTTTGATATATTAGGAATTCAATCTTACGATCCTACACAAGTTACTTTTGTGGTGCCTGATAATTTGTTTCTCAAGAACGCTTATCAAGCAAACGTTCCTCTTTCTACGCGTGATCCCCAGGTTTCAGTGGCAGGCCAAATGGAATTGCTTTCAGGTTATGTAAAAATGATGTCGTATCTCAAACCATGGGCGAGCTCAACTTTTGATTCTACTTTAAATGCGCTTCGTATTTCTCAAGTGCCGGACAAAGAAATTTTTCCAAAGAAAACATTGTTTAAGGAAAGTTTAGGTTTAGCTCTGGGAATATTGCTAAATATGCCAAGCAACATGCTGGGTCTGATCACCTCGGATGGAAAACTTGTTGAAAGTGCAAATGTTGATCTACCTGTGGGTGCGGCACTCCTTAATTTTAGCCATGTCGGAAAAAGCCACATCATATACACGCAAGATGTCGCTAAATCAATTTTGGCATTGAGTGATTTTTATGATGTCAGCCAAGATTTATACAAAACTGATGATCCAGAAATTCAAGGAAGCCTTTGGCGAATTATTTGCGATGTCGATGACCCTGATCCCACTCAAGCACTCGTGCCGGAAGTTATAAAAGCCTGCATAACGAACGATCCTGCCAAAGCTGAGGATTCGGCCCGAAAGAAAATTCATTCGCTCCTGACCGGGCTTGTGCTTCTGACGTCAGGAAAACTTATGAGTGCTGATGGTGGCTTTTATATTGGGATGGATGCTAACGGTTGGGTGCCTGTGAAGGGGCCTAGGCGCCTGTTTGATCAGCTTTTAATGGAGAAAGCTCTACTCCGTGCACAGTCATTGTTAAAGTCTGACGCCATAGGCTTTAGAGCTATTGATAATTTCTTTTTCTTAAATAAAAACTTCTGGGATGCTACTTCTAGCTTTTATTACAGTGAAGAAGGATCAAAAAATCATACGATCTCTATCAGAAATGTTTTAGTTGCGATTGCTAATGCAAATCGGTTTAAAGAATTCCTCGGTGGCTTTTCAGCCGGCAGTGAAAAAATACAAAAATCAATTACTCAGACTCTTCTACTCAAAAACTTTTGGGAAACTAGACTTTTAAATAGAGACGCCTTGAATCAACAGCCACTCGATTTACTTTTCCCGCAATATCCCATCCTTAACAGCACGTTCTAGTCCTTTGCCCACCTCCAGTTTTTTAAAATAATGTCGAAAAGTTAGTCAAGCGGGAGGGATCGTGGCTGCAAAAATAATGGTGGTTTGGACATTGATTTTGGTTGTGGGATGGGCTGTGTTTTTTGGCTATCTTAGCAAGCATTTTGATGGAGCAGACTTACAAAGAAAAAAAGTTGTGAGTTTAGAAAAAGTTTTGCATAAAAAAAATCGTGAGATTGCAAAGCTTGAATCTCGCTTTTCCGAATACAAAGATGCCATGGTTGCTTCCGGAATCAAGATTGATTCTCAAACATCTTGGGGCGACAGCAAGCGAAACATTGCCAGTGTCATTTCGGATCCCGAATTTAAAAAATTTGAAATTTGGCCATCAGGTCAAATTTCTTTCGATCACGCTAAAAAAGTTTTTATCTCTGGTGATTACAGTCAGAGTGCTGAACTTTTTGAAGAATTCTTGCAAAAATATCCCGACAATCCCTTTTTACCTAACGCCATGTATTTCCTAAGCGAGAGCTACAGCGCATTGGATAATAAAGATGGAACGTTGAGATCTCTTAATCTTCTCATTTCACATTTTCCGGAAACTGAATCGGCTTGTCTTGGACTTATAAGGCTCGCAAAACTTTTCGAGAAAGATGAAAGATTGGAAGAGGCTCAGGGCATTTACCGTATGGCCGTGCCCCTCTATCCAAAGTCAGATTGCGCAAAGCTCGCGCAATCTAATCTCGGATCTTTAAATTTATGATAGTGGCGATGCGTTTTCTAAAAACTATTGTCATCGTCTTGTGCTTCATTTTGGATGTGAAGGTGAGGGCCAGTGATGAACTAGTTCACGTGAGAAAGCAGGCGGGGACCACTGAAATTGATGGTGCTGACATTGAAACTTTCAAGGATGGAAACATTCAAGTAGATCATCTTGAAAGCGTTGTTGGATTGGGTGCTAAAACTTTTGCAACTTTTAACGATGCCAAAATTCAATTGCACCATGGCCACGTTTTCATTGGAACTGGGAAACGGCTATGTGTGATTTCAACTAAGCACATAGATATCACGGTGACTGCTGATTCCCAGATTTCAGTTGATGAATCAGAACATAAAACGCTTGTCAGTGTGCTCTTGGGGCAAGCTTCTGTAGTAGAACGCTTAAACCAAAAAGATGAGAATGGCAAACTTGTCACCAGAAGTTTGAATGCGGGATTTCGATTGTGGATTGGTGGACTCAAATCTGACGGGACCAAAGCTACTGGAAGTCTGGAAGCTGTTGATTTGCAGATGGCAGAGTTTGATATTCGTACATTTGGAAATGTTGATCCAAAAAACATCGATGTGGCTTTAGATAAGCTGAAAAGTTATTGGACTGACGCTGTCGACAAAGTCGCCTTGCAAACACAAGATGAAATCACAGGCGAGATGAAATTCTATCGTGATTGGGAAAAAGAAAATAATGAACGTGAGATTGCATCGACTAAAGAGAAGAGAGATTTGACGAATAGATTTAGGGCTCATGCTTTAGATTTGCCTTATAAAAGTGAAGTAAGCCCATCGGAGTAAGCTCCAAACCCTGCCATTTCGATTTGATTAAAGTGTACTGAACATAATGATAAAGCGGATAAATCACAGCTTGATCAACTAACAATATATTTTGCGCTTGCCTGATTAGATTTATTCTTGCCTTGGAATAGGGCGGCGTTTGTGAAATTTTAGAAACAAGTTCGTCGTAACGTTTGTTTGTAAAACCGGTGTGGTTATTTGGATTACCAGAGGTGAATACCGCGAGATGACTCAAAGCATCTGGAAAAGCTGCCAGCCAAGCAAATCTGAAAAGCCCGGGACTATCTGTTTGCAGGTAAGAAAGAAATGATTTCCACTCAAAGCTTTTAAGATTCAAATGAATATTAAGATTTTTTTCTATCTGATCTTGTACATATGAAATAATTAGAGTGTTTTTATCTTGGGCATCGAAATCTATTTCAAGTGTATAGTCTTTCAATATTGCTAAGGCCTTTTTCTTTTCTGGTTCTGAAAGATTAAATACAAAATTTTCATCCGAGGTTTCAAACGGGCGGGGGACCCAAGAGCTGGCTATGTTCTGCGGATCTTTAAATATTTTTGCAAGTTCTGAGCGCTTAATCGCGGAGAGTAATGTTTTTCGCACTTCTAGGGAGTCATAAGGCTTTTTGGCTATATTGAATCCCAAGTAATAAGTGGCTAAAAAAGGAGCTGTGACAAGCTCTGGACTTTTTTTGAATCTATCAAAATCTGTGCTAGGAATCTTTTCTAACACGTCTATTTCATTTTTTTCATAAAGGCTCATCGCCGTGGTGGAGTCCTGAATAAAAATCAATTTCACTTTATTTTTCGGTTTAAGGTTCGAATAAGGATTTGGTGCTAGCGTGATATTAGACCCGCTCTTGAAATCTGAAATAAAGTAAGCTCCAATAGTCGGACTTTGCTTCTTGATCTGGAAACTATTCAAGTTCTCCCTCTGCGGGAAAGCAAATGGCAATGCCAAAAGAGAGAGTAAGTACGGAGCTGGTCTCACGAGTTTAATTTCGAAAATATCTTCCGAGGGGCTAGCTACTCCAACAAGTGTAAAGTCGGTTATTTTGCCAGATTTAAAATCCTTGGCGCCCACGATAATGTCTTGTAGATTTTGTGAAATTTTAGCTTTTGTCGATGGTGAAAATGTTCGTTTGAAACCTTCGGCAAAATCTTTGCCGGTCAGTGGCTTTCCATCAGACCA
>JAYTHU010000060.1:0-1496 GCA_043732305.1 Oligoflexia bacterium | reverse complement strand
TACAAATTCCTGAGTGATGCCTGAGTGGAAAATGCCTGATGCCTGCGCCGAGAAATGCTCAAAATGAAAAATCCGCCTCCTTGGAGGGCGGATGAGGGTCTTGTCCCTATTGATGATGTATCCTCCAAGTTGCGCTCGAGAGATTGCCAGGTCTTTATTGGCAATTGACAGCTTGGCCGGCATAGCAACAAAAATTATATTGCCGTAGCCCCTCTAAGCTTTGCGTCGCACACTTTCGGGTGTTTTGCCCTGAGCAAAGGAGGATGGTTCTAATTCTCCTTTTACATCCATGTGATTCTTAAATACGCCCGCTACTCCGGCGCAGGGTCGCAATGGACGATGGCTTGAACAGAGCTCCTCACAAATCCCTCCTCAGTTGAGAAACAGATTGTACGCACACTGCTTTCGTTACCAGCCTAGAATAGATTCTGCTGAAAAAGCCTGCCGAATTTTACTGAAATTCGTCGATGAAAAACTTTTTTTGAAATATTGATGAGTCGATCAAGCCCGTTTTCAGATCGCGCTCGAAGTCTCTCCTAAATTTTGTTTCGAATCCCAGCCAAGGCGATCCACAGTCATGCTGCGGCTCTGTTTTGCGCTAAGTTTTGACGAAGCCGCAGCAACGAAAGGCGCTGGACGTTCGCAGCGGCGCCAATCATTTTTGTCTGTAATTGATTTTTGTTTTTTCCACGATATCTTGATCGACGCAATCTCTGACCTCGCACTAACCCTGAAATTGTGCCCTCAATGCCATTTCGCTTGTGAAGATCTTTTTTATAGACCGGATCTTTCATTTTCTCCCGTCGATCAACGAGAGTTTGATTTACAAGGCGTTGTTCGTAGATTTTGCCTCTCGGTTTTGGTTGGCAGATTTCGCGGCGCGGGCAAATAGCGCAAGCTGCTTTTGGGAAGCTCGCGCGGATGTGGTTGTTCTTAGTAACGCTGAAGTTTTTAGACTCGACTCCGTGTGGACAAACAGCAATCTTCGTCTCTAGATGGATTGTAAAGCCCAAGTCTTTCTCCGTCTTCACGTTTGTTGCTGGTGAGACCTCACCCTTCATTTCAATCCCTCGATTTTCGAGTGCCTCGATATTGTCCGTCGTGTTGTAGTGAGTATCTCCATAGAGCTCCGAGGGAGAAATGCCTTTGGCCTCCAAGTCCGCAATTAATGGCTGGACGCAGTTGCCATCAAAGCTTGTGGCCGACTCAAGCTCGATATGAGTGATGAAGTTTTGGCCCTCGCAGACGGTTTCAGCTACTTGCGCTTTGTACCCGATCCAATTCTTCTTACCTTTATTTGCAAACTCTGCGTCAGGATCGTGAGGATTACAGATATGGCCTTTTCCGGTTGCAATGGGAATTAGTTCTGGAGTCTTGGCGTCAGAAGACTCAGTGAAGTTTTGAGTGAAAACGGTTCTCAGAGTACAGAAACTTGATTCGTGAGTAAGGGTTGTCAGTGCTGGATTAGATTCTGCCCAAAGTAGAAATGTTTTCAT
>JAYTHU010000059.1:0-1499 GCA_043732305.1 Oligoflexia bacterium | reverse complement strand
CACCAAATCTTGCGAATGTCTCGAGCTCTTCGAATTGCGCATAGGCGAGCTTTAGATCACCCGCTACATCGCGAAAGGCCGCAAGCTGCGCTTTGCTACCCACACGTGAAACCGATTTTCCAACATCTACCGCGGGCAAAACTCCCAGTTCAAAAAGTGTGGGGGACAGATAAATCTGGCCATCGGTAATTGAAATTAAATTTGTTGGAATATAGGCTGATATGTCCTGCGCTTCCGTTTCAATTATAGGAAGAGCTGTCAGGGAACCGCCGCCCAACTCTTTGCGCAAGTGAGTCGAGCGTTCAAGCAATCTCGAATGAATATAAAAAATATCTCCAGGAAAAGCTTCGCGACCTGGAGGTCGCCTGAGCAAGAGAGATAATTCGCGGTAAGCACGGGCGTGATGTGTGAGATCATCATAGACAATCAAAACATCTCGACCGGCTTCCATAAAATACTCGGCAATACTGGTCGCAGCATAAGGAGCAATGTAAGCAAGCCCCGGTGGGTCATTGCCCTCCGTAACAACGACGATCGTATAATCCATCGCACCTTTATCACGTAAAACCGCCACTGCTTTTGCAACGGCAGAAGCCCTCTGGCCGATTGCGCAGTAAACACAAATTAAATTTTGACCGCGTTGATTTAAGATTGTGTCTATTGCGATAGCCGTCTTACCCGTTTGACGGTCACCCAGAATGAGCTCCCGCTGACCTCGGCCGACTGGAATAAGCGAATCGATCACCTTAAGGCCTGTTTGCAGGGGCACAGTTACAGGAGAGCGATTCATGATCGGATTAGCTGGTCTTTCAATCGGTAATCGCTGATTTGAAATCAGCGGTCCCTTCGCATCTAGCGTTCGCCCAAGTGGATCTAAAACTCGACCCAAGAGGCCTTCACCTACGGCAACATCCATCACTCGTCCTGTGCGTAGAACCTCATCCCCAGCACGCAGGTGCGAATATTCCCCAAGCAAAACTACACCGATTTCATCTGAGTCCAAATTGAATGCAATTCCTAAGACATTACCAGGAAATATCAGCAGTTCATCGAAACCAACACTTAAAAGGCCGGAAACCTTAGCAATGCCGGTTGTGACACTGATGATTACTCCGATTTCTTTGGCTTTCACTTGTGGAATAAAGTTTTCCTGAGTGTGACTAAACGCCGTGAATGTTTCGTCGAAAATTTTTTCAAGACTCAATGTTTTCGGGGTCATGGAGTCCTCACATCAGGACTCTTTTGGATTGAATTTGTTTTGGTTTGAACTTCACTTGCATTTTTATCAACTAAGATTTTTCGCACGTCTTCTTCAATCATGCCAAGAAAATTTCCAAGACTCCAAGATACTTTCTGCCCGTTCGTTCCTATTTCAATCCCACAAATCAAATCAGCTGAAGTTGTAAATTTAATTTGAGCTTCAGTCCTAAATAATGATTTCAGTTCATTATCAATTTTTGTCCGAAGAGCTTCAGAGGGTTCAAAGCTCGTTTTCACAA
>JAYTHU010000058.1:0-38291 GCA_043732305.1 Oligoflexia bacterium | reverse complement strand
CCGAAAATCTCAAAGGAACTGATTCCAAACGAGCAGAAAAAGTTGATGATGCTTGGAGAAGCGAAAGTTTAGAATCTCGCTTGGCTCACGCGTTGGTGAAAGGGATTGTCACACACATTGAAATCGACACGGAAGAAGCGCGCTTAAAATACGGGGCACCACTGGATGTGATCGAAGGCCCTCTCATGGATGGAATGAAAGTTGTTGGCGAACTATTCGGCGAAGGAAAAATGTTCTTACCTCAAGTGGTGAAAAGCGCACGAGTCATGAAAAAAGCCGTGGCTTATTTAAATCCTTTCATGGAAGAAGAAAAAGCAAAAAATAAAAATGCCCGCAGGCATGGCGTTTTTGTAATCGCCACTGTCAAAGGCGATGTCCATGACATCGGTAAAAACATTGTAGGCGTGGTCCTCGCATGCAACGGGTATGAAGTGATTGATCTTGGTGTCATGGCCTCGTGTGAGAAAATACTCGAAGCCGCGCGTGAACATAAAGCCGATATCATTGGAATGAGCGGTCTCATAACCCCCTCACTAGACGAGATGATTCACAACGCTAAAGAGATGCAGCGACAAGGATTCACGGTTCCACTTTTAATTGGCGGCGCTACTACCAGCAAAATTCACACAGCAGTTAAAATCGCTCAGCATTACAATGGACCGATGGCTCGTGTTGGTGATGCTTCGCTTGTGGTGGGAGTTTGCAATCAACTGCTCAATCCAAACACTCGAGAAAGCTATACTCTGCAACTGAAAAACGAAAGTGAAGTGGTACGCACCCGCTACAATGACACTTTATCTAATCGCGCCAAATTGGTTTCTCTTAAAACTGCCAGGGAACATAGTTTCAAAACAGATTGGCAAAAAACTGAGATTGCAAAACCTCTTAAACTAGGACGCCAAGTTTTCGAGGAAATTCCACTTGAGGATGTTGCTCCGTTTATTGATTGGTCGCCATTTTTTTGGACGTGGGAACTAAAAGGAATCTATCCCAAAATTCTTACCCACGAAAAATGGGGAACGCAAGCCACCGAACTATTTAACGACGCGCAGAAAATGCTCAAATATATAATTTCCGAAAATCGTTTTAAACTTCGCGCTGAAGTAGGGTTCTGGCCGGCCAACAGTGTGGGAGATGACGTTGAACTGTACACTGATGAAAGCGCTTCAAAAGTTCTCAGAACTTTGCATTTTTTGAGACAGCAAAAAGAAAAAATTCAAGATCCTAGTGGGTATTTATGTTTGGCCGATTACGTGGCACCAAAAGATTTGGGCAAACGCGATTACGTTGGAGGATTCGTTGTGACCGCAGGTGTCGAAGTTGAGGAGTATGCTAGAACATTTGCGTTGAATAATGACGATTACTCTTCCATCATGGTTAAAGCTTTGGGCGATAGATTCGCTGAGGCCTCCGCCGAATATCTACACAAAAAAATTCGGGAACAATGGGGATTCGGCTTAGACGAAAAACTTTCTCGGGAAGACCTGTTGGCGGAAAAATATCGCGGCATTCGTCCAGCTCCTGGATATCCAGCTTGTCCAGACCACACTGAAAAGAAACTTCTCTGGGAACTTTTAGATGCTGAAGTCAAAACCGGGGTGTCTCTCACCGAAAACTTTGCCATGAACCCTCCAAGTTCAGTTTCTGGATTTTACTTTTCTCATCCAAAGTCCAAGTACTTTCAGGTCGGAAATATCGGCCGCGATCAAGTGGAAGATTATGCTATTAGAAAAGACATGCCCGTGACTATGGTCGAAAAATGGCTCGCTCCGAACTTAGATTATGATCCGGAAAAAACATAATGATATTTAACCCTCATGAGCTTTCGTCTCGCATGAGTCTTAAAACTCAACATTCGGAAGAAGAATGGTTTAAGAGTTTAGAAAGTGCCCGTCACAGCCTCGGAGTTTTAAAAGTAGACCAGCAAACAATGGAAAACATTGCGAAGGCAAGTTCGTCTCCTGCCGAATTTACTGTTGTTGCTCGGCTCATCTATCAACATGGAAAATCCTATCCCCATGGTGATCAGATATTAGAATTGCTTTTAAGATACGTGAACAGCTATCCGTTTTCCCTCGCAGATTGGATATCTTCAACAAATTATTTTCATGGATGGTTGATAGAAAACAAACGCAAAATTGATTTTTTGCCAATGATCAAATATCTCGAATGCTGTGCGGCGGCTCCCGAAGCAAAAGAAACGGGACAAACCTTACTTGCCTTAGTTCAAGATATGCTCAAGCATTTCGACTATGAAGCAGGTTAAACCAAAATCATCTACAGACGGAAAAATCAAAGAGTATCTAAAGGCTCTTGGGCCGGGACTTATCACCGGGGCAGCCGATGACGACCCTTCCGGTATTGGAACCTATTCAATTGCGGGCGCACAACTCGGTTCTGCACTGCTTTGGTTAGCATGGCTCACTTGGCCGCTTATGGCTGCCGTTCAAATGATGTGTGCGCGCATCGGAATGGTCACCGGCGAAGGTTTGGCTTCCGCATTCAAGAAAAAATTTCCCAAATCTGTTTTGATTGTGATTTGTTTCTCGCTCGTGATTGCAAATATTTTGAATGTCGGTGCTGATCTTGCCGCCATGGCTGACGCCGCAGCAATGCTCACAGGACTCAACAGTCACTTTTTTGTAATTCTATTTGCGATTGTTATATCTCTCGCCACAGTCTTCTGGAAATATCCCGAGATCGCGCGGGTTTTAAAATGGCTCAGTGTATTTTTATTTGCTTATGTCATCGCCGCTTTTTACTTGGGACCCAATTGGAAAACAGTCCTGCATGACTCCTTCATTCCTTCGGTCCCGCACACACCAGGCGCATGGGCCACGGTGGTCGCTATTTTAGGAACAACCATCAGTCCCTATTTGTTTTTTTGGCAATCCTCACTCGAGGTAGAGGAAGCAAAAGCTTGCGGCAAGAAAACGATTTTGCAACGAACGACAACCACACCCCGAGAAATCTATTTAAGAAAACTGGACGTAGGAACCGGAACTCTTTTTTCAAACGCCGTTATGTTTTTTATCATCCTCACCACGGCTCTAACACTGCACAAGCATGGAGTAACGGACCTTGAAACATCTCAGCAGGTGGCCAGGGCACTGGAACCTCTGGCAGGTCATTTCGCCTATCTTCTATATACCTTTGGAATATTGGGTGTAGGTTTTCTAGCCATTCCTACTCTGACAGGATCAGCGGCTTATGCGCTCACCGACACTTTCAGTTGGAACCAAGGTCTGAATGAAAAATGGAGAAAAGCTCGCGCATTTTATGCAGTGATAATTATTTCTACGCTAGTGGCCGTAGCATTGGACTTCTCATCTATCAATCCGGTAAAAGCACTTTACTGGTCAGCAGTCATCAATGGTTTACTTGCGCCATTTCTGCTCGTCGGAATTCTCATTATTGCAGTCGATAAAAAAATAATGTTTGGCAATACATCGTCTACGCTCTCAAGAATAACGGTCGGGCTAACTATTCTTATGATGTTCGGAGCCGCGATCGCGATGTTTATAGTTTGATCCTGGAAGAATGTGCCGAGGTTTCGCCGCCAAGAGATTGGCAAGCGGAACCGTCTCAGGATTGCTTTCCAAAATAATTTTAACTAACGCCGTCATTGGAACCGCTAAAATAAATCCCATAGCTCCCCAGAGCCATCCCCAAAATAACAAACCAAATAAAAGTGCCGCAGTGTTCACATTTATTTTTGAACCAATGAGCTGAGGCAGTATGAGATTGTTCGCTATCAACTGAAAAACTAGAAATGAAACAATCATTGTCACGTAAGGGAAAAGGCTTTCCGGTCCGGAGAGACCTTGCGTGATTGGAAGTAAAATAGAAATTGGTAAACCTACGATTGGAATCATGGCCACGACGGCACTGATCACCGTGAGCGGAATCCAATTGTTGAAGCCTAAAAAATAAAGCACTATGCCATGACAGAAAAGTAAAATTAAAACCGTAAGAATGTTTCCCATAATAAATGTTCTAATCATTTTAGGAAGTTCATAATTAAGTTTAGGGAGGTAACAATACTTTCCAATCACTGCATTGAAACTTTCCACTAAATTCTCTTTGTCATACAGAAAATAAAATAGAAGCAGTGGAACAAAAATAGCGATGGCTATAACTTGAAATAGAGATCCTGCTCCATTGATCAGATATCCCGTCCATGAGGGATATGTTTCTACGATTTGCACTTTCTGAATTGGAACGGCCGTACTTTTTAAGAGTAAGTTAGAACTATAAGACAAGTCAAATCTTTCCATGTGAGCTTGAAACCAAGCTGATGCGAGTCCAAGTTTGCTCTTAAAGCTCGAAATCCCACCTGCCAAATTTGCAAATGAAATATAGCCTAACCAAAGAGCACCTGCGGATATCACCACAAAAATCACAATGATCAGAATGGTGGCTAAGTGCCTAGAGATGTTTCGATGAGCTAGCCTCGCAATAATAGGTTCCAGCAAAATGGCCGAAAACACGGCAAGAAATAAAGGGATAAAAACAGCTTTTGCAAAGTAAGCGAGTGCTAACCCCAAAAAGAAATAGAGACAACCCAGCGACCGCATTTTTAAAGATTAATTTCAGGAGAATTTCCAAACGCTCCTAGATTTCCTGAAAGCGAATCGTCCGACTTAGGAATTGGCACTTCACAATATTCCTGCACTTTTTCCCACAGGCTTCCAAATGAAATCGGTTTCTGTAAAGAGCTTGCCACATCTAGAGGTTCGCTTTTCTCTAAAGTCTTAGTTGGATTTACAGCTGAAATAGTAACAACCTGATGAGAAGCAAATTTGACATTTTTCTTTTGAGCATCTAAAAATTCCCACCCACTCATGACGGGCATCATTAAATCTAGCAAAATCAATGTTGGAGCGGGCATACTTTCTAGCTTTTCAAGAGCATCTTTACCATCCCTTGCGCCAATGACCTGATATCCCTCATCGAGCAAAGCCTCGACAAGTGTGTCTCGAATGTCCTTGTTATCATCTGCCACTAAAATACTTTTGCATTTCATATATTCTCCATCCTCCGATATCAGATATAGCATTCCGCGCAAACATCGGCAAGCGACAGCTTAAAGGTGAGAAAATTATTTTTTTGCAAATTAGGATTTGTGTGGGATTTTGCCACAGTATTTTTAGTCACGGGACAACTTAAACGAGTTGCCCGCGGTTTGCGGAAAATTAAAATCGTCAAATGGTGCAATCGTGTGTTTTTCATTTTGTAAATGCAATTGATATTCCCCTTAGTGCCCGTGCTTGATTCTCTGGGTGGACTGGCAACGGCAGACTAGAATTTTTTACGTTTGGTTGAAATCTATTCAGATCACGTTGAGGTTTAAATTTAGTTGGAATTTGCAACATGCAATAAACTTAGTTTACTATCCCATGATTTGAGTTGCACAAATGAGACATTACTCCTAGTTTCATCTCATGAGTATTTTTACAACTAAAGCCTCTGATGTACGCAGGGGCCAAAAAGATCATGTCCTCACCAAAGAAGAATTCCGAGAGAGTTTTTTGACCCGTTATTATGACCCGGCTTTTGACAAAGTTTCCGCAGAATTAGAAAAAGTAATGGAAATCGCATGGGATGGTTACAAAGAATATCGAAAATCCCCGCGGACAGAAAAAATTGGTCCCGGACATGCTGATCCAGAATATGAAGCAGCTATTGAGTGGATCGCCACTAAAAATAAACTCGCAGTGGCAGAGCAAAAACAGAAAGACCCTGCGTCTCCGAATAAAATTTTAATCATCTGTGCATCCTCTCGAAATGATCAAACTTGCCCAGGTGAAATGTCCAAGACTTATCGTTTGGCGAAAATTGCCGAAGAAGCCATCTCAAAAAATGAAAATACCGAGATTGAATTTTTGGATTTAAGTGGTTTAACTTCAGAATACGGGAAAAAGATTTATCCTTGCAAATCCTGCGTTTCAACTTCGATGGCTCTTTGTCACTGGCCATGTTCCTGCTATCCCAATCACGCGCGTGATCAAGCTGGCGATTGGATGGCGGAGATTTATGAAAAGTGGGTTTCCGCACACGGAGTTATGATTGTCACTCCAGTCGCCTGGTACCAAGCACCCAGTGTTCTTAAACTTATGATTGATCGTCTTGTTTGTGCCGATGGTGGAAACGCCGATCCCTCGTCCACTGGAGGAAAAGATCCAAAAAAAGCAAAAGCTCTCGAACTCGAAGGCTGGGATTATCCCAAACATTTAAAGGGCCGAGTTTTTTCAGTCATTGTCCATGGTGATGCCGCAGGTACGGAAAATCTTCGAAGAATTTTGACTGATTGGCTCAACGACATGGAACTGGTGCAAGCCGGAGATTCGGCAGTGTTCGATAGATATATTGGATATTTGAAACCGTATGCCACAAGTCATGAGGATTTAGACAAAAACGAGGGAATTCAAACCGAAACCCGAAATGCTGCCATTAGTTTATTTAATTCAGTCGGCATCATGAGGAAGGGCCTATGGCCAGAGCCTGATCAAAACTTAGTTGACCCAGATCAAAAATAACATTCGCAGTTCGCAAAATCAGTGCACTGAATGATCGGCGGAGAAATTCTTGATTTTTTTAATAAAAAGTGTGAATACAATGCAAGCGCCAACACCCAGCGAAAGGATCAAAAACACATCGCTGAATGCCTGGATGAGTGATTCCCGGTGAGACAAACCAATCAATAAAGCAAGCGCCTGATTTTTTGCCTGGACCATATCCGTGCCACCTTGTGACATGAGATAAAGTTGGAGCGACCTCAATCGATCCATAAAAGCAAAATCAGTTGCTGCAATTTGGTCCATATGTCTTTGAAAATGTAGGTTTTGGCGACTGATCGCAAAAGTCCCAGCTAAAGCAATTCCCAGGGACGCCCCTAAATTTCTCAACACATTATAAATTGACGACGCATTCGCCACTTCAGACGCGGTGATAGTGGCCATGCCAATCGAAGACAGCGGAATAATAAAAAGAGGCTGTCCGATGGCTCTGATCACCAAAGAAAATATAAATTGATCGCCGCTATAATCTGTATTCAAGTGCGTGTTAAGAAAATTACTAAAGGCAAAAAGGCTCAAGCCAATAACCGCTAGTATGCGCGCATCCACCCGTTTGAGAAGCGCCGGAATGAGTGGCATAATCAAAAGCTGAGGCAATCCCACCCACATCATTACTTTTCCAATATTCTGAGCCGTGTAACCTTGTATTTGCCCAAGATAAAGCGAGAGTGTGTAAACCCCACCATAAAGTGCTGTCGTTGCAAGCATGGTGATAACCGCCGAAAATCCAAAATTTCTCTGCGCCAAAAGTTTTAAATTCAACAATGGATTTTTACCTAACACTTGAGTCGCAATGAAAGACGGAATCATCACTAATGCCATGAGAAAACAAATTTTTATGGAATCATCTTCAAACCATTCGAGCCTTGCGCCATCTTCAAGCACGTAAGTGAGCGCCCCTAAACCCAAAATAAGAGTGATCGCTCCCCACTTGTCTATCAAACGAAGTCTTGCGAGTGCAATTTTTGCGTCGGGCATTCCGTAACGAATTGCTCCCATCATAAGAATACCGGGAAATATATTGATCAGAAATATTGACCGCCAGCTATATGTGTCCGTCAACCAACCACCAATGGACGGACCAAGCGTTGGTGCTAAAGTCGCGATAATTCCTAATATGGCGAGACCAAAGTTCTTACGATGCGGAGGCATGTAGAGCAAGAGTGTTTGAAACGCGAGTGGAATGAGAGTCCCACCAGAAAGACCTTGGAGCACTCGTGCGAAAATAAGCGAGTGAAGATTCCAAGACATCCCGCAAAATATGGAGGAAAGAATAAAAAAGAAACAATTATATAAAGCATAACGGCGCATGCCAAAGACTTTAGAGAAAAAAGCCGTAAGTGGAATTATAATAATTTCGGCGATTAAATACGCTGTAGAAATCCAACCACTTTCGGAAAAGTCCAAACCTAGAGCGCCTTGAATTTCGCGGACTGAGGCATTGGTGATTTGAATATCTAATATCGCCATGAATGCTCCAAGCGAAGCACCTACCACCGCAAACCAATCTTGCGTCGTCATCTCCCAATCGGGAGCCATAGCCTCTGGCGCTAGCTCAAGAGCTGGCGTTTGTTTTTTCATTTTCAATCTTCCACAATAATAGTTGGGGAAGCTGACATCCCTGAGCGAACTTGAGATTTTTGTTTTCCATCAAAAACAATTTTGATAGGCACACGTTGAACAATTTTAGTGAAATTTCCAGTGGCATTTTCTGGTGGTAAAAGGCTGAGTTTAGATCCACTTGAAGGGTAAATACTATCCACATGACCGTAAAACTTTACTTTGGGAAAGGCATCAATGAAGATTTCTACTTTTTGACCGATTTTTATTTTTGAGAGCTGAGTTTCCTTGTAATTGGCTTTTATCCAAAAAGAATCATTCGCGACAATAACAAACAGGGCCTGGCCAGGCTGAATAAACTGACCAATCTCTACGGTCTTCTTGCCGATGATTCCATTCGCGGGAGCCAAGACTTTGGTGTATTTCAATTTGAGCATAGTGCCATCGTAGTCTGCTTGGTTAGCAATGAGATTTGCTTCGGCTAGTTCAAAATCAGAATGAGAAATGGCTCTAGATTTTAGAAGTTGATTGGCGCGCCCCATATCAGCAACAGCTTTGGCTAGTTTTGCTTTCTTGAAAGTCAGCTCCACGCCAAAATCCGTGTCATCAAGAACTGCTAACAATTGCCCTTTTTTAACTTCTTGATTTTCACTTACAACAACTTCTTTAACATATCCCATAATTCTGCCGCTGACAGGGTACAAGTTTGAATCGATGAAAGCGTTGTCTGTTGAAATATGCGAAGCGGAATAAATAAACCAGGAGTAAGAAAGCACGAATGCAAGTCCAACAGCCATGATGAGCATGGCGAAAATAAGAATCTTTTTCAATGGAAAATTATTTCTCGCGGGTTCCGGCGCTTCTTCAGGTTTGATCTCGTGCAATAAAACTCTCGCTTGATCCATTTTATTTTACCTTTTCCTGAATGAAATATTCGTCGAAGGATCCTATTGACTTGTAATAGTTCACCTTGGCCACTTCATAAGTAAAAATGGCATCCGTCTCTGATTCTTGAGCGGAAGAAATATTCACGTGGGCATTAGAGAGTTCCAGTCCCGAGGTTGCGCCACTGGAATATCTATTTGATATTAAACGAAACTCTTCTTCAACCACATGGCTGTAGGTTTTAGATGCGTCTAGAACGGTTCTTGCGTCAGTCAATTGTGTGCACGCGGTTTTAATTTGTGATGATGCTTCGAGTTCGACTTGATTCACCTGTAAACTGGCGGTCATATGTTTTGCAGCTACTTCCTGAACTTTGCCGGAGAAATATCCACCATCTAATATTGGGAAAGCAAGCTGTACGCCTATAGTTCCAGTGACGGCACTGTTTTGTCCGCCATAAATGGTGGTTCCGAATACCCCTACTTGACCCATGAGTTCTAATTTTAGATGAGTTTGTTTTTCCGCTTCAGATTGTAGATTGCCTGTGACCAATACCATTTGTCTGGCCGCACGCACGTCAGGGCGCAAATCTAAATGCTTAAGGAGGCTTTCTGCTGATTGAGGAGAAATGAATGTATGAATTTCTAGCGGCTCTAGATCCCCTTCTATGTTCGCTTTACTGATGATTGTCGCCAAATCTTGCTTGGATTTTAAGTAGGACGAGTTAGCGTCCATTCTCTTTAAACCGTCTTTTTCATACAAACCTTGAGCACGCAATAGATCTACTCGCAATCCCTGCCCGACTCTCACTCGTGTTTTAGCAATATTTAATATTTGCAAATCACGTGTCAAATATGAGTCTACAACCAGAGTCTTTCGCTTCAGTCGCTGAGTGTTTAAATATGTGAGTAACATGTAATAGGTAAGATCCGATTGATATTGCTTCTGAGTCGCAGCACTCATTTTTTCATTTTCAATGGCGGCTTGAAGGCGAGCGAGAGAAACCTTATCTATAATTGGCATGGTGAATTGGAAGGCTGTCTCGCCTAAACTTATGAATCCTAAAGGTCCCGTCTCAGTAAAACCAAACTGCACCTGATTGATACGAGCCAAATATTCTCGACTAACAAAACCAAGGTGAAAAGAATCAGCGCCTTCTGCTTGTTTTTTAAGACCGGCAGATTCTTGCGTTAGCATTTCGGTCTGATGCCATTTAAAACTATTTGTTTTTAAAATTTCGAACGCTTCTCTTTTTGTAAGATCCGCATTACCAGCAACGGCAGCGCTGAAAATCAGAAAAATGAGTGCAAAGTTTTTCAACTTGGGGCGTATCATGAAGACCTATCGTCATCAAGCCTACAAAGAGATACATGTATTTTTGATTAGAACAAAAAAACATTCCATTGGCCCCAAAGTCCAGTAACTGTGGACGCCGATAGGATTGGGCTAACTTCGACCGGGATAAAAGATCCCAATCGAAATTTATTTGAATCTCTTATACGGATTCTATACTGCGAATCTGCTGGAGGATTTTCGATATCGGGTCGGTAATCAGGGTTTTCGTAGATATAAGATTTATCATGATGAAAAGTTAAATATAGTCCAAGTAATATTCCCGCGTAAAGACCGTAACTCATGCCACGAAATACATTTTGGGGATCTGAGTTTTTACTGAAATTAGTTTTGAAATTTGTAATAGCCGCAATACCACATAGCGCGCCAGCGCCAACGCCAAAGATTACTGATTGTTGAAATCGATCGAAGGAAGCTTTGCTAGAGCGATCAGCATCGCCAAGAGTAATGGCACTCCAAAAACATATGATGAGGAAAACTAGCCTAGACTTTTTCAATTTTCTTCCTGTTAATGGATTTTCTAAAAAGACTCTAAAGAAACCTTATTTATACCGAGAGTCTAGTATGGATGCACCAAAAATACTAATTGTTGACGATGAAATAGAATTAAGAGAATTGATCTCCTACGATTTCGAAGCCGCAGGATTTGAAGTCACGCCTGCCGAAAATGGAAAGATCGCTCTCGATTTAGCCCTTAAATCTGACTTTGACGCCATTATCAGCGATATTCGAATGCCGGTTATGACGGGCATTGATTTTCTGAAAAATCTAAGAAGCCAGAACAAAACAGTTCCCGTAGTTTTTGTTTCTGCCTTCAGTGATAGCACACTTGAAAACGCATTGGATCTTGGGGCTAACGGGATGTTTCCAAAACCTTTTGACCGTCGCGCCTTAATAGCCTCTATCAAAAACGCTTTACTCCCAATGACAGAGCGTTGGCGCAAGCAGAAAAATAGCAAACTCAATAAACTCATATTCAACCTCCCCGCGCTTGATTCAGCCCTATTAAATGGGCAATTAAAAATAGGCAGAGGAGGGCTTTCCATTTTGTCTCAAGACATAAAAACTAAAACGGGAGAAGAAATTTCTTTTGAAATTGTTTTCGAAAATGACTCTTCCGCTATAATTGAAGGGGACGGAAAAATAAATTGGATCAGAAAGGAAAGTGGCGGATCTCAAGCGATCGACGTAGGCCTTGAATTTTCATTCCTGAAAGAAAAAAGCCTAACTTTTGTTGTAGATTACATTGGCAAAAACAATCTCCTTTCATTCATCCCGAAATAAAATCCGGGATAAATGAAAAGCATCGACAGAGAGAATTCTTACAAAAATCAAATTTACTATCGAACCCTAATTTTCGGGGCGATAGTCAACCCTCTTTGGTGGTTTATACTTCATCACACCATGCCCGATCTGGAAGATTCTTTGCCAGTCCGACTGACAATTGCAGGGATATTTCTTTTAGTTGCAGGAGGAGGTCGCCTATTCAAGGTCATAGACAAACATATTGCAAATCTTTATATCGCGTGTTGCTGCCTTATCTCCGCACATATTTTCTATTTGGGATATCTAAATAGTCTAAAACCAGTGAATGTCGTGATGATCTATATCGTTATCTATTGCGTGGCCTCAACTTTTTATTCTATGCGGTCCCTTCTAATTTACGTTGTGGCGTCATTGATTATGACTGGAGGACTGGTTGTAACTGCCGACCCTCTTTTTCCAATAAGTATTTTCTTGAGTGGATTAGCCACTACATTCATCGTTCTATTTATTGCCGCTTTTAATAAAGATCATGCGCAGAATCTACTGCGTGAAGCCAACGATGAACTAGCCATATCAAAGGAACGACTTCTCAACGCTCAGAAACTTTCAAAAGTCGGTAACTTTGAATATACAAATAGTACAGGAATGTTTGACTGCTCCGATGAATGTTTGCGAATTTTCGGGATACCGGTTACCGAGAATCCGATCACTTATAGTAGATATAGGGCTATTTTTCTTGAGGAAGACATGGCGCTAATAGACCTACAACGCGAAAAATTAATTTTAGAAGGAAAAACGGGAGAGTATGAACGAAAAATAGTGAGAGAGGATGGAAAAGTTCTTTACGTCACTTGCAGATATGAATCGTTTAGAAATGAAAAAGGCGAAGTCGAGAAATTTAAAGCAGTTGTCATCGATAACACTGAGAGAAAAATTGCTGAACATACTATTCATGACCAGCAACGTAAAATAGTTCAAAGTTCAAAACTTTCGGCTCTAGGAGATATGGCTGGAAGAATAGCCCACGAGATCAATAACCCTCTGACGGTGATTCACGGACGAGCGGGACAATTAAAAGATTTGGCTTCACTTGGACCCGTCGATTCCAATACGGTAATCAAACTCACTGAAAAAATTGAGCTGACATCTGCCCGGATTGCAAAAATTATTAAAGCACTTAAGACTTTCGCATGCAGTGGCGAAGACGATTTATTTGTTAACATTTCTTTAAAGGAAGTTATCGATAACACGTTAGTACTCTGCGGAGACAAATTCCTCAATCATAGTATTCAACTTGATCTTTCGGGTGTTCCAGTCAACATATTTCTTGAGTGCCAATCAGCGCAAATAGGTCAGGTGATTTTTAATCTTTTGAATAATTCCTGCGACGCAGTAGAAATGTTCTCAGAAAAATGGGTAAAGATACAAGTCATTGAGCACGAATATGCGATGGATGTCACCGTCACTGACAGTGGACCTGGAATTCCGATTACAATTAGAGAAAAATTATTCCAGCCATTTTTCACTTCAAAAATTATTGGTATGGGAACTGGTTTGGGCCTTACGGTATCAAAAAGTATTTTAGAAAAACACAATGGAACAATCACCGTCAATCATGACTGTCCGAACACTCAATTTGTTATCACACTCCCCTACGTCCAGAAAATTGCTTAAAGAGTAAAATAAAATGTAGCGCCGCCGCCAATTTTTCCTTCGGCCCAAACACTACCGCCATGTC
The DNA here is from genome assembly GCA_043732305.1 of Oligoflexia bacterium. GTDB lineage: Bacteria > Bdellovibrionota > Bdellovibrionia > JABDDW01 > JABDDW01 > JAYTHU01. Next base: position 24,911 of record JAYTHU010000058.1, on the reverse strand, counting down.
GACTGATGATTCTTTGAACCGTTGCTAATCCGATACCGTTTCCTTCAAGATCGCAGGCAATCACGGCGTCGCCAATGCTATCGATAGCAATTTAAATTTTCGCATTTCTTTCTTGCAATTCAGCGTGTTGATTTGATTTTCGTCGAACAATGGCGTTCGCGACAAATATTAAGAGAAAAAGAAAAACAATCACAACTATCGCACCAAATCCAATATTTCAAAAAGTGGCTTTTTCTTGCTGTTTTGCCATTGTTACCCTTAGACCAAGCAACCTTTACTTTTCCACTTCCATCTCGGAAAGAATCCCTATCATTTCCATTTTCGATTTTGAAAACGCCAGTAGGTTCGCCCCGATTAATCCGTCTAACATTTTGACTTTAATTGACTGGCTAGGATTTTCCTGGGTTAACAAAGACAAATACTTGATATCTTTTTGTGTTTGCGCAAAATTAGATCCCTGAACATCAAGTGCTGCAGATCTTATCTCTGCTAGCACTTCTGACGAATGACTAACCGAACCGGCGCGGCCAATAAGAAGCTCGACATGATGAAGATTAGAAATTCTGGTCCATACAACAACAATCAAAACACCCAGAACAACACATGCCACTATTTTTTTAAATATATGTTGCTTATGGAATTGTGGGGGGACGATAGGCCTTCCGCTCTACTCACCGAGAGTCCAAAATATGACGAACTTTACTCAACAGGGACTTCATAGCAAACGGTTTTTCCATAAAATACGTTTGGCCAGAAGTGATTCCCTGCTGCATTAAAACATCTTCAGTGTACCCGGAAAGGAATAAAAATTTTGCTTTCGATTCGACACTTTTCGCCTTTTGAGAGAGTTCGTGTCCACCCATATGGGGCATAACGACGTCCGTCAAAACGAGATCAATTTTGACTTTATTTGAAGCAATGAGATTAAAAGCCTCAATACCATCTTTGGCCTGGATGACGTTATAACCGCTTGATTTTAGCGTTTCGCAAACGAGATCTCTTAGCTCGCTCTGATCTTCTGCAACTAAGACAGTTTCAGAGCCTCTCAGCTTATTCATCTCAGTGTTCATGATTGCAGAAACTTTTACCTTTTCGTCTGTCTGCGGAAAAAAGATTCTAAATTTAGTTCCCATACCGATGGCGCTCTCGACAAAAATAAGGCCTTTGTTTTGCTTCACAATCCCGTACACCGTCGAAAGTCCTAAACCAGTGCCTTTGCCCACGGGCTTGGTTGTAAAAAAAGGATCAAATATTTTTCTCTGAGTTTCTTCAGACATTCCTGACCCAGAATCCGAGATTTCAAGCAAAGTGTAAGGACCCGGTATGGTCCTGGTCTTGGAAGCAACGGTTTCATCGATAGAGGAATTCTCAGTTTTCATCGTCAGCTTGCCGCCTTCAGGCATGGCGTCTCGACTATTTACGACCAGGTTCATAATAATTTGCTCGAAATGCCCTGGATCAACTTTGATGTTTTTGATTTGCTTATCAAGTTCTAACTCTAGCTTTATATTCTCCTCAATAACGCGCCCTAACATCTCCGCCATTTGCCGAACAGACTCATTCAAATCAATCACCTGAGGCTGAATGACTTGTTTTCGGCTGAAAGCTAGAAGCTGGCGGGTGAGATTTGCGGCGCGAAGGGCAACATTTTTTATTTGATCAAAACTCTGATAAAGATTTTCGTTATGCTTTCTTCTCTCAGGGTCGCCATCAAGGAAATCGAGGGACACTTCAGCTTGAATCAGAATGACAGCAAGAATATTATTGAAATCATGTGCGATCCCGCCGGCAAGCTGGCCAACGGCCTCAAGTTTGTGGGACTGGCGAAGCTCGTCTTCTCTCGCTTTTAATTCCTCTTGCATTTTAAGATGCAGAGCTTTCGAGGAGGCGTCCAACAACTCTCGTTCAATTGCCGGAATTAAGCGAGATAATTTATCTTTCAGAACATAATCGTTCGCGCCAGCTTTAAGAACTCTGACAGCTAGGTCTTCAGTCATTGTTCCAGAAACAATAATAAACGGAACATGAGGAAAATTTTCTTTGGCAATTCTTAAAGCAATATATACCTCAAACTGAAGAAGATTAAGATCGCATAAGATTACATCGATTTTCGCATCCGTCGCAATTGCGCGCATCTCTGCTTCAGTTTCCACACGAAAAGCTTCGGGAGTATAACCATTGTCTCGCAAATGCGCCAACAAAACTTCGCAATCATTTGTTGAATCCTCGATAAATAGGATTCTGATTAAAGGCACCATGCGTGAACCTCACGTTAGCGTAAAAGCACAAAGGGTTAGAAAAGGAATAGAGATCGTTTTCCAGAATTTTGTTTTTAATTGCTCTAGCCTTAATTGTAACTTCAATTGTTTTATATACCAGGATTTTTTTGATGATTAACTAAATTAGTTGATAGTTAGGGCGCGTTATTTCTCAGGTTAAATAAAACATACTCACTCTGCCGCTTGCCCTAATAGTCCAGGTAAAAATGTTTATGGAATATCAATTTGAAACAAAAAACCCCACCCGGTAAAATTTTGAATAGAATCCGTACCTTGAAGTAAAGTTGAGGCTTTACGAATGAAGGTCAGTCCTAACCCTATCCAGTCCGATTATCGATGAGATCTCGCATAAGTGAAAGATTCGCATTGCGAAACTCATGAACAAAAACCCTTACGGGCGAAGCAATGGTTAAATCAACATACATGAGAAAAAGCGCATGCAGAACTACGCAATGGGCCCGCTAGCTTCAAGGATTTCTCTACAACTAGTTGCAGAATTCCAACTCGGCGAGACTCTAAAAATTGCTAAAGCATTTATCAATCTCCTACGATATAGATAACCAATGGATGCAATTTTTGAGGTCATGAACCGAATAGATTTTAAATAGTAAAAAAATATACTATCAAACTTAGGTGACATAAATATGGAAACGAAGAATTTATTGATTATTGAAACCGCCGGAGCCAATGGCTATTTACAAAATCTTTTGAACTTTCGACACTCTGTCGCTTCTTCGAATCAAATCTTATCTGAATAGGACTACAATTTAAAATGGCAAGACAAAGTAAACTCAAAAAAATTGGCCCGATCGAAGGCATTGAGATTCCCGGTAAACCAGGAGGCCCTCTTGTTATTTTTTTTCACGGATATGGTTCCGATGCAACAGATTTAGTTTCATTAGCAAATGTGATCAAAGCTCCTTCTGGTGCTACATGGATTTTTCCGCAAGGTACAATTGAAGTTTTAGTAGATGGAAACAACAAAGCTCAAGCGTGGTTTCAAACGGATGTCAAAGCTTTGGAAAAAGCAACTGCTGAAGGCAGGCATCTTGATATTGCAAACACTACTCCGGGCGGTATGAAAAACGCACGGGAAAAAATTTTTCAACTTGTGGAAGAATTGAAAGTCCCTTGGTCCAACGTAATACTAGGAGGCTTCAGTCAGGGTGCGATGCTTGCAACCATGACAGCCCTCATGTGTAAGGAAATGCCAAAGGGTTTAATTATTTTATCTGGGGCTTTGATTGATCAAAGAACATGGATTGATAAAGCGAAAACAAAAGTGGGACTAAAGTTTTTCCAGAGCCATGGAACAGAAGATGAGATTTTATCTTTGGACGGAGCTCTCAAACTTGAAAAAGTTTTAACTGATGCGGGCCTAAAAGGCCGCTTGCAAAGTTTTGAGGGCGGTCACGAAATCCCTCAAGAAGTTATATCCGGCATAAACAGATTCATTGCCTCATTATGACAAAGTGGAAATTAATGACGTTTAAAGTGGATAATTTACTTCATGTCCGATGTTGGACAAGAGAGTAATTTCAAGATCATCCCATGTGACAGAGCATCATGATAAAGCCCGTAACTATCCACGTAAATCCCTTTAATATCATATACATCTGATGTAATTGCATACGCAATGGCTTGATCATCTGGGTCAGAAGTATTCTCGAATCGAAACATTTGATCAACTGAGAAATCAGCAGCAAATAATTTAATCCTGCCAGAGCAACATTCAAAATGGTCGTACTCGGCGCGCATGCTCTCGTCGTAGCCTTCCGCTTCCATTCGTTGAATCGTTTCAGCCAATGAAGACATGAATCCCGTTCCAGCTTGGCACATCGAAATTTCAGTATTTAAATTCATAGATCCTCCTTCAAAACAGCCTAAATTCAAATTGACTCTTTTGCAAAAATGGATCCAGGTCTATTTGGCATCCGGGTAATAAGGAAGTGTAAATGAAACAACGGTACCGTAACCAGGTTCACTCTCAATCCAGATTTTGCCACCATGAGCCTCAATGATTCCCTTGCAGATAGCTAAACCCAATCCAGATCCAGTGCGCCCAGTTGCTTTGGCTTGCCAAAACCGATCAAAAACGTGAGGGAGATTCTCGGAAATAATTCCAGGCCCATTATCAATGACGGATATTACAAAATTATTATCTTTGATTTTAACAGACATAGAAACCCTGCCTTTGACTGGCGCAAATTTGATGGCGTTACCAACTAAATTTGTTGTCACTTGAATGAGGCGATCAGCATCGATCATCCGCTCGCATCTCCCTAAATAAGGTTGAAATGTCAGGCTGATTTCTTTTTCTTGAGCGATTTGTTTCATCGTATCTATTGTTTCAGCAATGATAACCTGAATGTCCCCAAGCTTCATAGTGAGAGGAAATTTACCGCCATCAATTTGTGCCATATCTAAAAGTGCATGAATAAGTCCTTGCATTCGGCGACTTGCATCACTGACCCTTTTAATGACTCTTCTAAAATCTCCAAATATTTTTTTTCGATCACCCTGTGTGGATTCTTCATTTGGATATTGTCGTAGAAACAATTGAAGGGCCAAGTCGATAATAGTAAGTGGGGTTTTCAAATCATGAGAGACGGTGTTCAAAAGAATTTCTTTTTCCAAAGTGATTCGCTCTGCCGTGGCCCGTGCTTTTTGTTCCAAACGAAACTTACATTGAAGATCAAAACTTATCACCGAGTGCTTAAGTTCTAAAGCTGCGTCAATCTCTGATTCGTGCCAATTTTTTGAAGTGTGAACGACAGTTTGCTTCCAACTTTCAAATGAAGTGCGCGGAGTTAAATGTCTGAGGAGTATACCAGGATTGCCAGCCCAGGTGACAGTTTCAATAACTTCTGGTCTAAACCACATGATGTAACTTCGAACGGCTTTAGGAAGAGAAATGGCGAGCATTCCGGAAGCCACATCGACATATCTTTTCGCGCCAGGAAATAAATCGGACAAATGACTGGAGCAGAATACTCCTTCGTCAAATTCGCCGGTCTGTGCAACCAACCAAGCACTGAGGTCTTCTAATTGCAACAAAGAAGGAGTTTTCCCAACGAGAGTCCATTCATCTTCAAAATAAATAGCGGCCCCACTTGCTCCTGTAAGACCCAAGAGGCTAGGACCTTGATTGAGAAGTCCTAACGAAATATTTTCTTCAGACCGAATGGATTCTATGAAAGAAGCTTGGACGACCCGCAATCGTTGGCGATATAAATCAGTGTCGTTTTCTTCTCGCAATCTCAGTTGAGAAGAAACCAGTTTACCAATAAATTCACATCCCGCTCGCACATCGCCGTCTAGCCAAAGTGGAGTTAGATTATGGCAAGCAATGAGTCCCCAAAGGCGATCATCTTTGATAAGAGAAATTGTGATGGTCGCGCCTACACCCATATTTTTTAAATATTCAATATGCAACGGAGAAACCCCTCGAAGCAGCGATCTACCCAAATCGAGTGGAGTCTGTTTCACAGGGCCCAGAGTGGGAACTATTTTATCTGACAAATAATTCACATCGGGAATCATGCGTACCCAGTTTCTAAGGAATACTGCCCTGGCTTGTGCCGGAATGTCAGCAGACGGGAAATGATGATCGAGGTAGGAATCTACGCCTTGCCCGGAACGAGATTCGGATATGACAACCCCATTCCATTCGGGATCGAACCTATAAATCATCACTCTATGGAAATTGGTGAGTTTTATGATTTCTCTGGTCGTGGCATCGCAGAGATTTTTAAAGGTCCTCGATTTTTGGATTTGAAGAATTGATTTTTCTAATTCTTTGATAAATCCCAATCCCTTTGGCAGGGATTTTTTAGGTTTAGCTTCAAATTCTAAAATTAGTTTTGATTGATTGGAATGAATGGAAACATCATAAGTTTCGAATGATCCATCACTTTTTTTGAGGTCAAGTGAGGTCCTAATATCGGTCTGAATTTCTCCGCCATACGAGAGGCAGTCAAGATCACTAGAATTGTTGAATCTCACCAAACTCATAATGGACTCGCCCAAAAGAGAATCAACTTTACGATTAAGTATTCGCTCAACATTCTCACTCAAATGAATTATTTTTAATTTGGCATCGAGCGCGACTAGAATTCCAAAAGGCTGAATAACTCCAGGGATATGGATAGGTTCATTTTCGCAGTCGTCAAGCTGAGATGGCGCAAGGGAAATAGTCATCAAAGGAAAAACTGGTTAATGTGAGCCCTGGAACAAATCGAAAGCTTATGCAAAGTGTAAATGCTAGGAGAATATTTACCCGACTCCAGCTTTTGGTAATTTTTCAAATCGATACCCGCAAGATCACTCATTCCCACTTGGGAAAGCTTATGTTCTTTACGAATTCGTTTTATATTTTTGGGAAGCATTAGCATTTACTTACTGCACCTATGTTCTATCGATTATGACATCCCCTAACTATAGGCCTATAGGCCAAATGAGCCAGTGTTATTGTTATACCGTTGGTGTCAAAACACAGATAATTTTTGCGTTACACATTTATTCTGCATGCGGAATAAATTAAAATACTCGAATTACTATAGATATCAAGCGCTTAAGAGACTCCAGATTTTCTAAGTAATTTTCACTATTTTGAGAGTGAGAAATTTAAATCTCGCGTGCCTATTGATGGGATTGGCTCTACTTTCAATTTGAAGTATTTCGTTAACAAGTGGTGAAGCCGGTAGGATTCGAACCTACGACCCTCAGATTCGAAGTCTGATGCTCTATCCAGCTGAGCTACGGCTCCACATGTGGAAAATTTAAGAGGATCCCGGCAATTTAAAGGATTAAAGTCCAGAAATCACCAGAAATTAGGAGTTTCTGAGATTTCTTTTTCAGCTTCCTCTGACAAGCTCCGAAACTTAATACATGAAGACACCACTACTCATTTTGGTCACACTCCTCTCTTTGCCAGCATTTGCGGATCAGCAGATTTGTTTCAACGTCAAAACGGTTCAGCCAGTCACAGACAAAACTTGCGGACCGGTACAGGGACACGCGGAGATTAAAAATTGTGAAACCAATCAGGTCGCAAAGGTTTTCGATGCTACCTGGGGGGTAGATTGCCTTCGCGTGCCCATCAGTATTAACCTCCAATATAAAAACAAAATGCTTGTTGGCGAGTTCGCAAAGTTCGACGGCGTTTCCCAATTGATATTGTCAAAGTCGTTTTCAATGCTCCCTCAACGATCTATTGCGTCGGAAATAACCGCCGTCAAAGGCAGCAAATGCTTCTCGATGATTCCTCTTGAATCACCAAACGCTACTACTTGCGCTCCTGTAGATACACAAATCCAAGTCCACGAATGCTCAACCAAGAAGCCTTTAGGACCTCGCATGGAAGTGAAAGCACATTTCACTTGCCGTGGAAAAGTCAAAAAGTTGAAATATTGGTACAAAGACTCCTTGCTTGTGGGCGTTCTAAAAAAATCGGGAAATGCTCTCAAAGTTTCGGCCACCTACAATTTGGTTTACCCCCAAATCTACGGTGCTTTTGAAGAGCCATCCCGGAGCACCGCCTCCCATTAATCTCGACCTTCGTCACGTTCAAATAAATTTTGAAATCGTGTAGACTGAATAGCGGTACTCACCTCGCTATTCCATGGAAGGAAACAGCATGTCCGAACCCACATCTCCCCGCAGACGCGCTTTTGACCAATGGAAAGTTGCGAACCCTTGGATTCGCCTTGCATCGCAACTTATAGATCAAGCATTGGTTCTTTCAGCAATTTTGCTTTTCCTCACTTTTTTATTCAGAGAAAAATCATGGACGGCACAATGGATTATTTTGGTAGCTGTATTGTGGCCGATGGCTACGTTTGTTTATCAGTGTGTGATGATTTATTTCACAGGAACCACACTTGGTAAAAAAGCGTTTGCGATGCAGATTCAAAACGCTAATCCCGACGCTCCTCTCAGTGCCTGGCAAATCTTGGCGAGACAATCCATCTGGTGGCTTGGCGCGCTCTCTATTGGAGCGGGCTGGAGCACTATATTGTCTCGAAGTGATAGACGCGCGTGGCATGACATTGTTTCTGAAACCATTGTCATCGATGTTGAGAAAATTCATGTTTCGTCCCCTGCAGGATTGACTGAAAAGGCAATTGGCCACAGCTGGGCAGCTCTTGTGTCGATGGTATTTTTCTCAGTTTTATCCTTGCTGATATTTTTCCAATTTCAGAAACTCGATCGCAGTCACTTCACCAATCTTGTGACGTTACAGGACGAATCATGGCTCATTTTAATAGACCAATTCGATCCGCACTTTATTAAATCCTCTTCAATAGACGAGGAAAAAATGGCGGCACAGTTGGCTTACTTCGCGCAAGCCAAGAAACTTCCAGTCAGTGATCGATTTCATTTTTATAAAACGCGCATGCTCTCAAATGAAAATTTCCTCTGCCGGAAACAATATGCAGAGAGTGAATTTTGCCAAACATCTCAGCTTCTCGGCGCATTATTGAGTGAGATGCAAACCAAGGTGGGAAAAACTGGAAAAGCGTTAGAAGTGATTCAACTATTGTACAAAGCGGAAGTATCCGTTGGTGACAATCATTATCAATTGCAACTCGATGTTTTGGAGCGAGCGCTCAACACGATGAGTCCTAACACAGTGGCCTATATGGCTCTAAAAACTCATCTCATCCGCAAACTTTGCAAACGTGGCGAATTTGAACAGGCAGCAAATTTAGTCAGTTCAGAAATGACTCAAGAAACTCACGCCAACCCGCTCGCACCAATCATTCAAGATCAACTGACCGAAGTGAGCTGCCAGGCAACTGCTTTTCATAAATGCAATACCGCTGATGTTTCTTATTGTGGGCAAAATCCTTTTTGGAAAAATTGGAATCAGGGCTGTGAGAATTCAAAAAATCCAAAACTCACTACCAATGCTGCAAAATTGGCATGGGTTTGGAAAAAAATCAAATCGGATAAGTTTTCTAAAAACCAATGGAATGGGTTTAAAAAAGACATCTCACCATCCTCAGGCTTTGAATCGCAAATTTTCACGGCTATGGATTTTTACGTCGCTTCACAAGAAGAAAAGCCAGTCACATTGTTAGAAAAATCAAAATTTTTAGACAATGAAAACCCACTCTGGGGTTGGGCGCATAGTCCAGCCATTCGTCGCTACGGCGCTCAATGGCTCTCACTCATCTCAACTCGTGAGCAAAACAACGCAGAATCGCTCGGCATGATGCCCGATCAATTGTCAGGTGATCATAATAAAGATGATATTCGCGGTATCGCGAGTGAGAAATAATATCTTAGCGAGAAGCCATGATATATTTTTTATCGAGAGCGACAAAGACATCGGCTGATTCTTTGACACTGTCACTGGTGGCTTCAGGCCAAGCCCAAATTTCCACTTTGCAACCGCGGCTCTTTAGATACCAGATCAAAGGGAGATAATCCTTATCTCCGCCAAGAATGATAACCACATCGAGTTTATCTGCCATGGTGACGGCATCAATAATCAAGAAACAATCGGCATTTTTAACGGGAGTTTTTATTTCTCCGCCAAGGCGTCCCCAAAAAGTTTTAAACTCTTCGGAAATTTCTTTAAATTCTGGCTTGTAATAAATAATCCGGAGAATTTCTCTATCGCCAACATTTTCTAAAACTTTTTTATAATCGGTTCGGCCTTTGTGATGTTTCAGGCCCGAAGTTTCAATATTTTCGGCATCGACAAAGATTCCAACTTTTTGAAAGACGAGAGCTTTGTTTTCGGATGTCGCGGCATTTGCGTGTGTGTTCGGCATTGTGTTATTCCATCTGTTAAATACATTCCGGCAAGAGCCGGTTTATCTTCGGCAGAGCCGGTTAAAAAGAAGAGAAGCCCATCCATGGGCACCGAGGCTATTACCCCCCGTAAACCCCTCTCCCTGCAGTTTCAAATTTTGTCATACGCCGGGCTACTCACCTCTACTCAAGTGTCTCGAGAAAGTAGTGCCGGGCGTCCCCCCGACAAAAATGCTGCCAGTTGAGATTATTAGAAAGGTAAATTGTAATTAGGTAAAGAGAATATTTTGCGGGTTGGTAAGTATTTTATTTAAGGATTGCTTAGAATTATGCCGCATGACAGTATCGGCCCAAATTCATTGAGGAATAGTCATGATTCTACGTAGTTTCAAAAGTGCCCTTATTCTAGATAAACCTGCCGGAATGTCCACACACACCCCTGATAGTGGTGTGACTGCAGGCTTCACTGAGTCAGCAGAACGCTTGCTCGGAGAAAAACTCTGGGCCGTGCACCGTTTGGACCGTGACACTTCAGGCTGCATCATTTGTAGCACTAGTTCTGAAGGTGTCGAAGCCTGGTCAGAAAAACTCAAAGCCAGCATCAAAAAATATGTTTTTATTTCTCCCAATGATTCTCCTCAGAGTGTTTGGTCCTTTGAAGGCAGAATTGAAAAGGTGGGAAGTCACAAATTCGATTTGGTCGATGGCGAGGTAAATAGCAAAACAACTTTTGCTAAAATTGGAAAGAATTGCCTCGGCTACATTTATGAAGCAGAAATTTCCACTGGAAAAACTCACCAGATTAGAATTCACGCGCAGAAATCAGGTTTGCCCATTTTGGGAGATCCCGAGCACGGTGGAAAACCTTTTCATCGGCTGATGCTTCATTCTTGGGAACTCACCATCGACAACACTAAGATTCAGTCTCCCCTGCCCATAGCGTTTTTGATGGATCAGCGGATTGAAAAAAAATATCTCGCTCTCGTTCCACCGATTCAAGACGCGGCTATAAAATTTATGATCAGTTTTGATCGCAGACGGTTTTTGATGGCGCAGCCAAATGGCGGGACAAATGCATTTAGACTTTGTCATCGCGAGTGGTTTCCCCGACTGCCTATAGTGATCGAAAAACTTGGCGATATTTTACAAGTCATGACCTATTCCCCGCATCAGTCGGCGTCAGCTTATTTGTCTATTGAACTCCTAGATTTTCTAGCGGACGTGACCCTCTGCTCACACTGGTTTTTACGTCAGATGGTCAATCGTGGAAATACAAAAAGTATGACCGAAGAAACTGATTTACGAGTACAAGCGTCATAAAAAATGCCTTTGCAATGGACTATTACCGAGAATGGTATTTCGTTTGACCTAAGACATTCTCAGGGAATGAGCTCTGGATTATTTTTAGACCAAAGAGAAAACCGCGAAGAAGTGAGAGAAACCACACACGGTAAAAAAGTAGCAAATTTTTTCAGCTACACCTGTGGTTTTTCCGTTGCTGCCGCAATGGGTGGAGCCGCCGAAGTAGTCAGTGTGGACACCTCCAAACAATCTTTGGATTGGGGAAAAGACAATTTCAAACTGAATGGTCTAGATCCTGAAAAATATGAATTCTTCACTGCGGACACTTTGTTTTTTCTAAATTCTTGCATGAAACGTGGCCGAAAGTTCGACATGATCCTTTTGGATCCACCCACCTTCTCACGCGCTAAAGGCGAAATTTTCCGCCTCGCTGAAAAACTGGCCCCCATGATCGAAACTTCACTGAAATGTCTCGAAAAAGAAGGTCGAATTCTCTTCACCTACAATGATGAAGAACTTTCACCATCACACGTTGCTAAAATTATTGAAGAAGTGGCGCTAAAACTTGGTTTTACGTTTGTGCGATTGGAAAAAGTCAAACCGCCGTTGGATTTTGAATTTCCTCTCGAACGAGACACCGTCCTGCGTGGATTTTGGATAAGTATTTAAACGAATAGTTTTCTCTTCAAGTTCCGCGACGTCCAGAAAACGCTGCGTCAAGTCCACCCAATCAGGCGCCAGCTTTTTTATGATTAGCGCGAATGATAGTCTTGATATTGCCGCGCACATTGAAGTCTCCAACAACTTCAATTTCCCAAGGATCTAAAAGTTTCACGAGGTCATCCATAATATTGTTGGTGACGTCTTCATGAAAAACATTTTTATCACGAAATTGATTGATGTAAAGTTTCAAACTTTTGAGCTCGACGCATTTTAGGTCAGGAGAATAACGAATGTTGATAGTTGCAAAATCGGGAAACCCACTCTTGGGGCAAAGGCAAGTGAACTCAGGACAAGAAAATTCAACCCAGTAACGACGATGTGTCGTGCGATTATCGAAACTTTCCAATTTGTTATTCTTGATCATCTCTGCGCCGTGAAGCATAGATTTTTACTCCATGAAAATAATTTTACTGCCTTGTTTTTCAAACTTCGTGTTTAACAGCTTTAAGCCCTTTACAGCTTCAAGCACACGCTTTTGCTTTGATCGTTCACAAAATAACATGAGAAAGCCGCCACTACCAGCCCCTAAAATTTTTCCGCCTATAGCGCCCGCTTCACGAGCCATGTTGTACCAATCGTCTATCTCAGGTGTCGAAATATTAGACGCCATTGATTTTTTCAGGGTCCAAGCTTCATGAAGATGCTCTCCAAATCTGGAAAGTGGCTCGCCATTTTCCAGAATTTTCTTCATTTGGTGGGCGTGTTTGACCATCTCTTTGAGCACGTCTTGCTTTTTAGGATCAGACTGAGTGTTCGTCTTTTGTTCGCTCAAAACGGATTTGGCATCTCGAGTGACACCTGTAAAAACCATCATGCAACTCGCTTCCAATTCGCTGCGAGTTTTGCTCGAGCAAACCACCGGGTCCACAAACACTTCGCCATCGGGCATGAAGCGAATGAATTGAAGGCCTCCGTAAGCAGAAATATATTGGTCTTGTTTTCCGATGGGCTCTTTGAGTTTTTCGATCTCGATTTCACAGGCTTCGCGGGCGAGCTCTTCACTAGGTTTAAACTTCCCGAAGAAACTATTGAGTGCATGGAGCAGTCCCACGGTAAAACTCGAACTGGATCCGAGTCCAGTTCCTGAAGGAACATCGGCCATAGAGATGATCTCAAGTCCACCTTCAGGAGCATACTTTTTAAGAACGTATTTAAAAATGCTGTGTTGAATCTCGTCCACGTTTGAACAAATCTCAGTTCTGGAATAACTCAATCGAATGCTCGAATCAAAGCGTCGATTGACTGTCAGGTACATGTATTTGTCCACTGAAGTGGACAACACAGCTCCTTCTTGATTTTCAAAAAACGCTGGTAGATCTGATCCACCACCAGCAAAACTAAGTCTCAAAGGTGTTCTAGAAATTATCATTTAAAAAATCTCATTTCTTTAATCACTGATTCCTAGTGAAGAGTCGCTGATCACGTCTTTTACGGCTTGGTGGACGGCGCCTTCGCTATCAAACTTGGGTTTGAATCCGATACTTTGAATTTTACTACCATCTAAAATCACCTGAGCCACATCGCCCTTCCAACCTTGAGTGCCGCCAGTGAATTTCTTTTCCGCACCAAGTTTCATCTCTCGAATCACAAAATCCGCGATGCGACTCACTTGACACTGACCACTGCTTGCAAGATTAAAAAGATTCACTTCTTCGTTAGATTTTTGCAAACCCAATTCCATTGCATCCAAGCAGTCTGTCACATGAACGTAGCTTTTTGCTTGAAGTCCATTTCCTAAAATTTCCAAAGCGGCAGGATTCTTTTTCAATTTTTTGATAAAGTCATGAATCACACCGTGAGTGGAGTGCGGACCCACAATATTTGCGAAACGATAAATCCAAGTCTTCATCCCGAAGTTATGAGCAAAAGCGGTAGCCAAAGCCTCACATGCCAATTTGCTTGCTCCATAGAAACTAATGGGAAGCAAAGGTCCGTAATTCTCTGGGGTGGGCTTGATACTAGCTTCACCGTAAATGGCGCTAGTGGAAGCAAAAATAAATTCCTTCACTTCGTTCAATCGCATCGCTTCTAACACATTGTATGTGGCAAGCGTTCCCATTTTCAAATCACGATCGGTGGAATTGGCCCCGGCTAAAATGTCAGAGTTTGCAGCCAAATGCCAAACGCGATTCACTCCCGCAAATTCACTTTTGATGTCAGAAAAATTCAGCAGGTCTTTTTTGACGAATTTAAAAGTTTTAAAATCTCTGCAAGCCGCCAAGAATTTTTCCTGCCCAAGACTTAAATCATCAATCGCGATAACTTTTTGGCCCTTTTTTAAAAGCTTTAGGCAAAGATGACTACCAATAAATCCGGCACCACCGGTCACTAAAACCTTCACTTATTGAACCTCAAAATCTCAAATGTGACTTTCATATTTTTCCTGTGATCATGACTTGCAATTTGTTTTTAAAACTAGGTTTGAACATCAGGTCCACTGATGTCTTTTTGAAATTATAACGTGGGCGATGTTTGTCATCGACGAGCTTTCCAATTTGAATAATTTTTCCCATAAGCGCGAGATAATCTTCGGCCATTCTCTCCACACTGAAATCAGTTTCGGCGCGCTGGCGACATTTTAAAGTGCTGACTCGAACAAGCTTTTGGGGAGCTTGTAAAAGTTCTTGATAATTTCTGCAAATCACACCGGTGTCATCAGAAACCATTTCGGGCATGCAACCATTGGCCGTTGAAATAATTGGAGTTCCGCAAGACAAAGCTTCCAGAGGAGCTCCTGCACAAGGTTCGTCCCAATTGGTGGGGTAGATCAAAGCTTTCGCATGACCAAGAACATGATTTTTTATTTTATCGTCCACAAAACCGAGGTACTCGATATTGCCGCGAGATTTTCCATCACCGCCGATAATTTTCAATTTCACATTGAGATCACGTGCCCAATTCAAGGCCGTTTTTAAATTTTTCACGCGCCAAGTGGTTTTGGCCAAGAAGATATAATAATCTTCTTTCTCCGCACAGTAGGTATAGCGCTTGGTATCGATGCCATTGAAAACGCATATTTCTGAATTGTGATTGTGCGCATGACTTCGGCTTAGAAAATTAGTGTTTGCATGATAGTGCTCAGCAGGCCTGCCATTTCCATGAATCGTCACAAGATAAGGTCGCGCGGGTTCTTTCACGAGCGGCTGATGAGAGTGAATGAATTCAACATCGCCATGAGGATTTAGATTTTTCTGCGATTTTAAAATGAACTCTACATCTTGCCCGTCCCAATTTTCTGGAACTTCAATCACATGCAAAGGCCGCGGCAGCTTCGATCCTTTTTTGCAAAGGACACTGACTTTGTGACCAAGGCGCGAATATTCTTCGGCCAAAGTGACAACGATGCGTTCAATTCCGCCGTAGTTTGGGGCAGGTAAAATAGAGTCATGGAAAAGTAAAATATGCATGGCTAAGTGATAGTTTTCCGAGGAGTTTTTGGCAACTATTTTATGGCCAGCTGCGAGATAATGTTCCTCTTGAATGTGTCCTTAGAAAATTCCGCTGCACGTGCCAAAAGCTTGGTTCGATCAAAACGCGCGGGTTTAAATCGACGTACAGCTTCTGTCAGTGTTTTTGGATATTTGGAGTGCGGATGAAAGTTGCTGTCAGTGGGTTCGTTTAAATTTACAGTAGTTTCTTTTTTGAAGGGTAAAACGGTATCATTGCCTTCGAAAAAATCTGCCACATCATCATTTAAAGTTTCAAGAACCCCACCTGCATGAAGTGCAATCACAGGTGTTCCGGCAGCTAAAGATTCAAGTGGCGTGATTCCAAAATCTTCTACTCCAGGAAAAATAAATGCCTGAGCCCGAGCAAACAGTTGAATGATTTCTTTTCTACTACAAGAACCCTTGAACTCAATTGTGGGCCCTGCCATCGAACGTAAATAATTTTCTTGCTGTCCGCTTCCAACAATAACCAATTTTTTTCCGAGCTCATTGAATGCGCGAATAGCTACTTCAACATGTTTATTTGGAGCAAAAGCTGAGACCATCAGGAAATAATTTTCGCGAGGCGGAGGGTTAGCGGCCACCTCGGAAAAATCTACCAGATCGACGAAAGGATGAACCACGTTTGCTTCACGATCGTAAAATTTACGAATTCGATCACGCACAAATTCGGAGTTAGCAATAAATCCGTCAACGTTTCTATTGCTCTCTAAATCGTATCGAGTGAGATAACCACGAATGAGAGGCGCAACTAATCGCTGGGACAAAGGAGCTGTGGGTCCAAAGTAGGCGTCAAATTGATCATAAATGTATCGCATGGGACTATGAATGTAAGAAATGTGCCGAGAACCTGCAGGTTTCTTGACCGCTTTGATAACGCAATGTGAACTGCTCAAAATCAAAGCTGGTTTCTCGGTGATATTTATAGAATCAGCGGCAGTTGGAAAAAGTGGCAGAAATTTACGATAATTTTCGTAAATGCCCGGAATTCGATTCAAAAAAGACGTTTTGATTTCGTGACTGTCTATCACGGGACTAGTCGATCCCGGCTTATGAATCAGCGAGTAAATAGGTGCTTCGGGGAAAATTTCGCAAAATGCCTCAAGCACGCGTTCCCCACCGCGCATACCCGTCAACCAATCATGAAGCAAAACTACTTTCATGCCTTTGAGACTAGGTTGCGCCCCTTCTGGGGTCAAGCATTGCCTCTTGATTTAGTAAGGCCACAGGAGCATTATGACCGCCTAAACAAAAAAGGAGCTGAAACATGAAAAAAATAACCCTCTCATTCTTGGCACTTGCCTCAACTCTCATGATCACAAATTGTGCTTCAAAATCCACAACTGCAGACCAGTCGTCTACAGCCATAGTGGAAAAAGGACCAGTTTCACTGACTATCGTTTCCCCTAAAGAAGGCGACATAATCACTGACACGAATGTCCCTGTGACATTTGAATTGAAAAATTATGAAGTAAAACCTGGCGGCGCTCACATCCATGTCATTTTGGACAATGAACCCTACCAACCTTGTTTTGATGTTTCTCAGCCCTTTATTTTAAAAGATCTTAAACCTGGAATTCACACTATTCGCGCGTTTCCATCAACGGCATGGCACGAGAGCATCAAAGATCCCACAGCTTTTGCTGATGTGAAATTTTATGTCGAAAAGAAAGAAGGCAAAAGCACTGTTAATTTTGAAAAAGACATGGTGCTTACCTACAGTCGTCCTAAAGGAAAATACGAAGGCGAAAAAGCCAAGAAAATCATTTTCGATTTTTGGATTAAAAACGTCGTTCTGTCTGCTGATGGCTACAAAGTGAAATACACACTCGACAAGCTCCCTGCACAAATGATCACTGAATGGAAACCCCTGTTTTTTGAAGGTCTCACCGCTGGCAAACACAAGCTGATGATTGACCTGGTTAATAAAAAAGGAAAATCAGTCAAAGGTGAGTTCAATAAAACAACTCGTGAATTTGAGGTTGCCCCTTAATTGAAAACTGAAGATCAACTGATTTATCTCGATCATCACGCCACAACACCTTTGGATCCAGAGGTGTTGGCGGCCATGATGCCCTATCTCACGTCAGATTTCGGAAATGCTTCAAGCATTCATCCCTACGGTTGGAAAGCTAAAGAAGCTGTAGAAGAAGCGCGTAAACAAGTGGCCAAACTTATTGGCGCACAAACTAAAGATATTTATTTTACTAGTGGAGCCACTGAGAGCAATAACTTGGCTCTGCAAGGCGCGCTGACCCAATTGGCAAAACCTGGTCCTTATAATATCATCACGACTCGCATTGAGCATAAATCTGTGTTGGAACCTTGTGCCGATTTAGTGAAGCAAGGTCATCACGTCACTTATCTGGAACCCGATGCCCAAGGTTTGATTTCCACAGGACAACTTGAAAAAGCAATTCGATTTGAAACGGTTCTTGTTTCAATACAGGCAGCAAACAATGAGATCGGCACCATTCAAAATTTAGGGGAGATTGGAAAAATCACGCGCTCACATCGCGTTTTATTTCACACTGATGCGGTTCAAATTTTACCGTACATTTCGATAGACGTGATTAGACAAAACATAGACATGCTCACACTTTCGGGCCACAAAATGAATGGTCCGAAAGGCGTTGGAGCCGTTTACATTCGTTCTGCAAATCCAAGAGTCAAAATAGATTCACAGACTTTAGGGGCCGGCCAAGAACGCGGTATGCGTTCGGGAACTTTAAATGTTCCGGGTATTGTGGGATTAGGACATGCTTGCAAAATGATTATGGAAAAACGCTCCAATGAATTTGAGCGTATTAAATTTTTGAGAAATTATTTTGAAGAGTCTCTCCAAGGTTTGCATTGTGCTTTCAATGGTGACCGTGAGCAGCGCCTACCAAACAATATGAGCGTCACTTTTTCGGATTTAGAGGCGACCGAGATCTTACGTGAGGCTCGTGACTTAGCTGTCTCTACCGGAGCTGCCTGCACCTCGACGAACGATCCCAGCCACGTTTTAACGGCCATTGGACTGACTGAAAGAGAAGCTCGCGGTACACTGCGCTTTGGATTAGGCCGCACTACCACCCGCGAAGAGATAGATAAAGCCTCTAAATCCTTGGTGGCAGCCATTTCCAACCTACGTTCTGGGTTGCGGCCTGGACAAAAGCTCTAAGAGTAACTATAATAGGGCATAGAAGTTAGAGTGAATAACTTTTAGGAAAGTAGATCGATATGATTCATGTGACCGAAAAAGCAGCATCAGAAATTAAGAAAATTCTTGCTCAAAAAAACGAGGGGGAATCACTTTTGCGCGTGCAAGTCATCGGCGGGGGTTGCTCCGGCATGTCTTATAAACTCGATTTCGACAAAATTGCCAAAGACAATGATAAGGCTTTTTCCGAGCATGGTGTGACCGTGGTTGTCGATCCCAAGAGCTATCTCTACGTTATGAACACCACTCTCGATTTTTCCGATGGCCTGAACGGCACCGGCTTTAATTTTCAAAACCCCAACGCCAAAAAATCCTGCGGCTGCGGAAGTAGCTTCGCCGTATAACTTTAACGCGCTCTCTTCTTTTTCAGAGCACCCGATAGATATCAAACTTTTTCTGACTGTAGTAAATCTGTTAAACTTTTAAGACTTTAGAGTAAACATCACGGGTGTCGCGGGCGACTTTTTCCCAGGTGAGCTTTCGAGCATATTTCTGCGCTTGGTCGGTCTGGTATTTGATAAAAGAAAGTTCATGATTTTCGCCCGATCTGGTGAGAGACGCTGCAGATATGTTGAGCATGATTTGTGCGGCCCTTGGAAAATCAATCGGCGAAACCAAATGCGTGAGTCCGGCGCCAACTTCAGGAAGGCTTGTGGTATCAGAAGATATCACTGGAGTTCCGCAAGCCATGGCTTCAATCACTGGAATTCCATAACCCTCCTCCCATGATAAAAACATCAAAGCTGCTGCCGCGCGGTAAAGACTGGCAAGCCATTCTTCTTCCATATGACCGAGAATTTTAACTTTGTCGCCCAACTGAAGTTGCAAGATTTTAGATTCGATATCATCAAAACCAAATCCTTGGCCACCGACAAGAATCAATTGATGGGACCCAGGGGACTCAGAATCAAAACGCGCAAAAGCCTCTAAAATTCCCGTCACATTTTTTCTTTTTTCTAACGTCCCCACAAAAAGAAAATAAGGCTTCAAAATATTATATTTTTTTTCTAGCTTTAATTTTTCAGCCTCTCGATTGAATTCTCGCAAGTAAATCTCACGCACTCCTTCACCCACAACAGTGATGTCTTGAGCTCGGACTTCAAGCTTGTCGATCAAAAGATTTTTAGTGAATACGGCTGGGACAATAATGTGATCCGCACGATTGAGCGTGGCAAAAGTTTTCTTTTTTTGATCGGCTAGAAACTTCGCATTGGAGAATTTTCCAAAGAGCGAAAAGAGATCGTGGATAGTGACGATTTTTTTTGCGCCCTTCAGAATTGGCAAGCGCGCGTTTAAGCCGTGAAAAACATCGTAATTCCCACCACGCCAAAATGTCCAAGGATCTTGAAGAACATGTCGTTCACTGCGACTCTCCACCAGCGGTAAAAAATATTTCTGCCCTTTGATGGCCCGAGCCAACCGATAAGTATGGAAAACTTGATCCGATGGGAAAGAGCGTGCGTAGGCTTTCATTAATTCTTCAGAGTATACACCCGTGCCAGTTTTCTTAGCGAAAGCCACTGTTGTTGCATCAAAACCGACCCTCACTAATCACCCACGACTTTCATCGGTAACTTATTTGCGGCCGCAATGACCATCTCAGAGGTTACAAATTTCATGCAATTGTGATGGCCGAGTGGGCATCTTTCGTGGCCATGAGCTCCGCACGGCCGGCAATCTAAATCTGTTTGCACGATTGACGATTGCAGAGACCAAGGAGAGTAACCTTGCGACGGCACTGTTGGGCCAAAAACACTCACCACAGGAGTTCCCATAACGGTTGCTACATGCATAGCCCCACTGTCATTGGTGATGAGCAAGCGACATTGCGAAAGCACTTGGGCCAGCTCAGTGACACTGGTCTTTCCCACTAAACTTATGGCTTCAGGAATTTCTTTTATAATTTCATTCGCAATTAAAATTTCATCCGGACTTCCAACGAGGACAACTTTTTCTCCGTGCTTCAGATATTCACGTGCGCAACCTATGAACCCAGAAAGAGCCCAACGCTTAGTGGCCCACTGGCTCCCCGGAGCGAGGGCAACCGCCCCTTTGATTTCTGTGAATTTAGAATCAGTTCCCTGAATTAATTTTGAGGGCGAAATGTGTGGAAAGAGAATCTCAGGATCTTGTAGTGAGACCGTCTCTCCTAAACTCTCAAGAGATTGCATCAGTGAGAGTTGCCTAAGGGCATCATGAAGTTTCATGTCGCGTGAAATTGTTTTTTTAAACGCCCAGAAATTCCAGAAATTTTTGAAGCCAATACTGTATGGAGCACGACAGCTCCATACAAATAGTGCCGTCCGAAAACTCTGATGAGGAGACAAAATCAAATCAGGCTTGAATGCCCGTCCAGCACTGAAAGTTTGAGCCATAGAAGCAGGATCATTTTTATTTATTTCAAAAATCTCATCAGCAAGGCCCGTTTTTAAAAAGAATTCGCCTACGCCTTTGCGACAAACCAATGCCAGTTTCGATCTGGGAAATTTTCTTTTAATAGCTGTGAGCAAAGGAGTAGCCAAAATCGCGTCCCCCAAAAAAGCGGTCTGGACGACCATAACTTTTGAGAACACGCTCAGGGATTTCCTTTTTCCAAAGCTTTGAGATATCCCACGACTTTACCAATTTTAATTTTAGCTTCGAACTTCACTGGAAATTTGCGATCGTCATCAGTGAACCAAAATAAAACCTCACCCATTGGCTTAAGAATACCGTTGGTGGCTACTTCTGGACTAATCACTACCGTTTTAAAATTCCCTAGATCTGTCTTGAGAATTTCTCGTCGCAGAACTTTTGCGTGCACGTCCCAAGTATTTCCGTCGTCACTCACGTGATAGGAATATGTTTTTCCATCTTCCAGTTGAAAGGTTCGGAAGTAATGCAAAGCTGTGTAAACATTTTGCGCAAACGGAACAAGATCCCAACTTTTTTTAGTTTCTTTTTTCCCATCCTCAGATGTGACCCGCTGTTCCCAAAAATTTGCTTTCTGAGTTTTCCAATCAAAAAAAGTTCTGACTTCGCGAAGTTGCTTCGATTCTTTTACAGACATCGTGAAATTTAGCGGAACCATTTGTTCGAAATCCATATAGCTTTCAGCGAAATCATCCACGCGGTAAAACATCGCAAAGACAGAGGAGCTGGTGAGTTTAGAATAAAAATGGTAAGCCTTGCGGCCGTTCACTTCGGCAAAGGGCCTAAGTTCCAAAGTTGCGTCGCCAGCTGAAACACCAAAATAGGTCAGCATGAGGGTGACTTTTTCGCCAACGTGAAAAGGATCAACAATTGGCCGACGACCATTGAACCCAACGGAGTCTTCTATTTCTGGCAAACGTTTGGCATCGGTAGCGCTGACTTCTGGAGGTGTCATAGGATTACTCTCAATCTTCTTTTTCTTCCTGCCCTTAAGTTCTTTTTTGATAATCGGCTCTAAACCTAGTTTGGGAATTGGCTTTCCATCGTCCTTGAGCGCCGACGTCGTAGCTTCCGGAGAATTGCCCAGATCTTTGATTGCCACTTTAGAGTCGTACTCTTTCATGGTGCCCATTTCCACGGGATTAGAAAGGTTCGGCATTTTGCTCGCACAGCCGATCAAAGTAAACACTGTGACAACTGGGATTATAATCTGCTTTATCATCATGCTCGCGTCCTTATGTTTGGCTGCTTTTAACCGCTCTAAGCGTCTCGGAATGGTTTCCACCGTCGGTGTAGCCACAACCATTGCTCAGGGTGCTTGCGCACTATGTCCTCAATCTTACTTGTATAAACCTGAGTCATGAAAGAAATATTTTGCGCGGTGCTGCCCTGTTCCACAAATTCAATCGGTTTTCCGAAAACGATGCGAATATGGCCCGATTTTTCGCGAATATTGTAAGCAGCGAGCACGGGGACACGCGTTCGATCTGCAAAAAGCGCCAAACCACCGGCAGTGCCAGTTTCGACATTGAAAAACTGAGTTCGGACGCCTGGAGGCGGCCCCATAAATTGATCAAGAATAAAACCTACAACTTCTTTGCGTTTTATAATTCGAAGGATTTCAAAACTAGATTTTTCTTCACTGATGAG
Source organism: Oligoflexia bacterium (assembly GCA_043732305.1). GTDB lineage: Bacteria > Bdellovibrionota > Bdellovibrionia > JABDDW01 > JABDDW01 > JAYTHU01. Next base: position 2,127 of record JAYTHU010000058.1, on the reverse strand, counting down.
TTTTAACCCAGTGCCCGTTCGCACTTTGACCCAAGCCTTATTTATGCCTTCCATTCTGAATTTTTTTACAATGACATGCAGAGGGACACCCAACCAAATACCGGCGGCACTCATGAACTCCCAACTTCCGATGTGCATGGTGAGGAAAAATAGACCTCTGGCCTCCGCCATCGCTGCGTTGTAGTTTTCCATTCCTTCAATGATCACCCACTTTTTAAAAAACCTGGATGGAAGTGACGGAAGTAGAATCGCCTCGATAAATCCACATCCATAATTCATGTAATTGGCTTGAGCGATTTTATAACGTTCATGATCGGACTTTTCAGGAAAAGCTAATTTAAGGTTCGAGAAAACGACATCACGCCGGATTCTCACAACGTGAAACCAAATCAGTCCCAAAAACTGTCCAAGCTTCATTTGGAAAAATCTTGGAGTGAGGTTGAGTAAAAAAGAAAATGCTCTAATTAAAGTTGTAAGTAGCCAATTCATAAAACGACGGCAGCTCCTGGGAAAAAGTCATTTTTGTCGAAACCACATAGATGGGGATTCCTAAATCGGGCGATTCAGCATAAGCAATTCCTAAGCCCAATTTAACACCATCTTTTTCAGTCACCAGAATCATATCAGCTTTTTTTAGTTTAGCTTTCGCCTGAAGATTCTCAAGGAATTTATTTACCTGCTTAGCGTCATCACCAAAGTGAGCATGGTCCTCAAGTTTGATATGATCAATGACAAAGGCGCCTTCAATCTTGACAAGATTTTCAAAATTTTCTGGTCGTGCTATTCCAGAACAAAGCAATACTTTCTTTCCCCTGAGAATTTCTGAAACTGCCGATCCATCGGTCAGATTCCAAAGACATTCAAAAACAGTCTGGCTTTCTAAAATTTCCCAGACTCCAAATTCTATGACCCGGTCCAACAGTAAATCTGCGCGTTCTTCGGTTGTGAAATTCACTTTTGTGATTGCCACAACATCTGAGCGATTGAGTGCATTCCAGTTTTCTCTCGCCCGTCCCTGCGGGAGATATTTGTAATCGGAGTCAGCCTGAGTGCTATCGACTAAAGTGATTTCCAAATCACGCTGAATCTTAAGATGCTGCATTCCGTCTTCGAGAATTATAACATCAACATCTGATAAAAGCTTGGATGCGGCCACGCGGTCCGCCCCGACAACAATATCCACATGGGGGTGACGTCGCTTCTGCCATAAAGGCTCATCACCGACCATGTGCGGATCAGAATCAATTTCCACTTTTAATATCGCAGAACTTTTTCTGCCGTATCCTCGGGTCAGCACGCCTACTTTTTTATTTTCACTTTCAAGTTGAGTCAGGAGAATGTCCACGAACGGAGTCTTGCCTGTGCCACCGACAGTGATATTACCCACACTGATCACGGGCTTCGCAAGTTTCATTGATTTAAGGTAACCGCGATCATAAAGAGTGATTCTCAAACGCGCGATGACGCCAAAAATAAATGCGAAAGGCGCAAGGAGGAATTTCACGCCTGAGATCCTGATAGTTCTTTTTCAATTTCATCGACAACTTTTTTCACAGCGCCACTCGAGCCAAGTTTTGCTTTTACAAGATCAAGCTTGGTTCTGGTCTCACGGCAATAAGGTTTGTTATCGACAAATTTTAATATCTTTACGGCTAAATTTTCAGGATTTGCGGCTTCCTGAAAAAGTTCGGGAACAATTTTTTCTCCGGAAATTAAATTAGGCATGCCAAAAAAGTCACCTTTAACTAATTTTCTGGCAATGCTTGCCGTCAGGGCATTCATTTTATACATGATCACCATGGGAGTTCCGGCCAATGCTGTGATCAATGTAGCCGTTCCACTTGCCACAATGCAGGCATCGCAGATTTGGATCAGCTTCAAGGGCTCGTCTTTGACCAAGCTGAATGGAATATTGAATCCTTCAGGAATAAATGTTTTTACAAAATCGATATCAAGCGAAGGAGCCACGACAACCATAAATTTTGTTCGAGGATTTTTAGTATGGATGACTTTAGCAGCCTCAAGTTGTGTGAGAAAATTATGTTTGAGTTCAGACTTCCGACTTCCTGGCAAAAGTCCAATCAACACATCTCCTAAAGCAACACCCCGTTTGCTTCGTCCTATTTC
>JAYTHU010000057.1:0-1505 GCA_043732305.1 Oligoflexia bacterium | reverse complement strand
CATTTCCTGTGGGCAATATTAGTCAAGACGTTGACTTCGAATTCCTTGAAGGAAAACCAAAGGATAGAGTTGCCATGCAAGTCATTGACTTGCTTTCTTCTGGTAACACCTTCCATCACGTGGATTCATTCGTCCCACTCATCCAAAAATTGGTTGATTTCTCCCATGAGGGAAACGTCCTTCTCATTAAGGCCCATCCACTTTTTCTTACTATGAATAAGTACCAGCATGTCTTTTTCTACTCTGATTTTTTTTTTTTTTCCTCTTTCTTTTTTTCCCTTGCTCCTTTTCCTTTTTCTTTCCACGAACGCGTTCTTATTTTTTTGCATCCTAACCATAAACAGAGACTTCGTCACAACGCTTCTGCAATCATTCGAGCTTGTGAAGTCCTTCCATGCTCCTTTTGAATTCAACGCCGAAGTGTCCCATTTTAACACCTTCCTCAAAGTGGAGAAAGGTCAGTCTGCCCCTGTTTCCAAATTGCCTGTGCTTGTGCAACATCTGGCGGATGATGAGCGCTTATATAACGCTGTCGTGTTTTATGTTTTTACAAAACATTCTATTGCTTTGGAAATGCTTTTTGAAGAAAGCATCAAGCTTGTCCTTTCCCAGGTAATATCATTACACGCGTTTCCCTTATTATTGTGCACTAAATTTTAAGACCTTGCCAATTGGTTCGCAGCTCCGCGACGTCGTCCCTCCTTTGAGCTAACTCGATATGGTATACACTTCTTTCATTTCTCCTCTCCTTCTTTCCTTTCCTTTCTTGAGTTCAACAGGAACGCGTTCTTAGACTAAATAACAGCTTCCTCCTTTGTTTTCATTCCCCTCATTTCTCTTTCTTCTTCTATTCCCCAGTCTTTCCTTCCTTTCTCATTATTCTAGAAGCGCAACAGCAGAGCCTACTATTTCAATGGTTATTTCTCTTCGAACATAATGGCAGCATGGAAGGAAGAGAATCCAGATACTTTCTGGACTGCAGATTCTTCAGAACCTGTGTTCACTTAAAAGTCCGTTCCGGAAAAGCCAATCACTCCGGAAACTAAGAAAATTAAAAAGAAGTCCAGTAAATCCGGGGCAGATGATGAAGTCCATTTGAGTGCCTACGTGCATCCTTTGTCAATATTCCAGAAAAAACTTCATCCGCACCTCTTGGCACTGAAAATTTTCAGTTTTTTCGCTCAAGGTATTTTCATTCACTCACTTGTATTTCATTCATTAGATAACACTCCATAGGTACAGCGTCAGTTTCGAAATCACCAAGCATTGCTGAACCTATTTGCATTATCTATGGCACAACGGACTTCAACCTAATCTTGGCTTCTTGGATGTGTGGCATGCAAGTTGCAGTTACTTCCAATGATGGATTCTTCACCCATTCCCTGACTCATCCCCTTCTTTACAAAGTTGATGCAAGTATGTGGCGAACGCGTTCGTGAATGATATTTTATAAAAGAGAATCGAGAAACGATTTCACGATTATTTTTTAATTCTTTCCTAGGGGG
>JAYTHU010000056.1:0-1513 GCA_043732305.1 Oligoflexia bacterium | reverse complement strand
TACTAATTCCTTTGATTCTTTTTCGTGATTTATGGAACTTCCAATTCATTTCCTGTTTAAACAGCCAAGAATTCAAATATTTCCATCTCCGCTTACGTTTGAGTCTGTTCATTTTGAATTGTCTTGATTGCTGGAAAAGATTGCTGATTGCTGGGAGTGTGTGATCTAATCTGTTTATTATTTATTTTTGATCTAAAGAAAAAGACAGGGGTCTAAAAGAGTTGTAGGGGTTTAATACATGTATTAGGGCCTAGCCCAATTCTACTTTGGGCATCCTTTGGTATGTGTATTACGTCAGAAACGTCATCCGCGGGTCAGGAGCTTTGAATGTCTTGTCAAATTTTGCAAAAACGAGCCAAAATCAACGTTTGAGGGTATAATCTCCTCCCCCTCCCCTCCTTCTTCTCCTCCTTCCCTTTTCCCTTCCTCTCCTCTCTCCCTGAGGATGTATATCTGTTGAGCAGAGAGAGAAGCAAAAGTCCAGGAAGGAGTCTACAGCTACACAAGACAGGTAAAGTATTATTAGGATTTTAACAAAGTGATCAGGCTGAAGGAATACTGGCGAGCTTTTGTTGGTCTGGAAGCGATCAAGGATGGAAACTTACTGGATTGCCTAGAAAGCTGCTTGATCTTTTACTTCCTTTTTTCATTGTCATGCTGCGTGATCCATTTGGAATATTCGATGGAAGAAGTATGAAAGTTTTGCAAAAGATTTTCAATTGGAATGATCGCCTTCTGGATTTAATGGAGCGGCTAGATGTTGGTGTTTTTTACTGATTGGTGGAAGAGCAGTATCTGAAAATGAAAGTAGATGTTTTTATGAAAAGTTGCAAAAGTTGCCCTTGAACGATCTGGATGGGAAGGGCTGCTCTCGCGCTGGATTGTCTGGAATGGTATTGCCTGGGGCTAGTGCTTTGTGTTGGGACCTGGTCGTTTTTTGGCGTTTTGAATGAAAAGTTGCGACCATGCTCGCTATATGCCCGTTAGACGCTAAAATGGCCGCCTTGCAATTCTCTTTCGATCCGTATACTTGGCGACTCGCAATTCCTACGTGATCAAAAACGCGTTTCGAAAGCGTCCAAACAAAAACTTTCGCCTACTCGGCTGCCGACATGGTTATGGACAGCCCCAAGCACCGCAGTTGACGCCCCTTTTCTCCCTCCCTCCCCGCATTTTCGCCGCTATTTTACCAGCGTTTTTAAAGGCTACAAACGATCAAGGCTAGATAAAAGCGTGGGAACACCGGGGCGTGATGATTTATGATTTATTACAGCTCGAGATGGCTCGATTTGGCTGGATCTACCTACGACAAAAATCGCTGTTCGATTCGCTCAAAAAATTCCCTACGCGCGTCGACTGAAAACGCTCGCTCCACAATACTCGTCTCAAAATACATATCTCACGACCTCGCCACGTCAGTCGCTACATCCCTCTTTATGTTTAAAAATTCCCTAATGATCCTATCACTTTCAGCCGCTCTTCGACGTCTCAAAATGACCCTTTGAGTGTGCCT
>JAYTHU010000055.1:0-5362 GCA_043732305.1 Oligoflexia bacterium | reverse complement strand
CGATTGGAAAAGCAGGTCAGATAAAACCGTGATAGGTTCTTTTTAAGATTTACTTTTTGCGAGGAAAACTATTCCACTGACCTTGCACGGCATTAGCAGCAACCATTTGCGCAATGATAAAATTGCGGGTCTTGAGTTTGTGCTTGTTCCACTCGGGAGCGATGAGCTCTTCCCAATGTGACGAGAGCGCAACCAATCGCTCGACGCAGATTTCAGGAGAAAGATGCTGGAGAAATAAAATAACTTTGCGAGAATATTCCTCTAAAGTGTCTGGAACAAACTCCCCTCTCGCGTGCATTTCAGCCAAGGGAGTGTTTTTTAAAACGTGAAGATTGTGTATTTTGACAGAGCTTATTTTTTCTTTCGAAATCAATTCGGCAGCACGGATAATTTCGGCGTCTGTCTCATTTGGCAAACCAAAAATCATGTGAATGCCCACATCTGCAGTTGTGAATTCATTAAGAAGACGCACAGCTTTTATAGATTGCTCTCCGGTATGACCACGTCGCAAGAATTCCAACTGATGATTTTCAAAAGATTGCACGCCAAGTTCTACCGACACGTAAGTCTTCAACTGATACTCGTTGATCAATTCAAACACGCCCTTTGAAAGGCAATCAGGCCGAGTGCCAATGATAATTCCTTTGACTGCAGGATTCGCCAAAACCATGTCAAAACTTTCGCGCATTTTCTGCACACCTAAAAAAGTACTGGTGTAAGTTTGAAAATAGGCTAGGAAATTTTCAGCACGACGTTTGACAGCTAGCATCTGAAGCTTTGCATCTATTTGCTCAGTCAGACTCAGTTCGCGTTGCTCAGGATAAGCACTCGATCCCCACTCGTCACAAAACACACAAGTAGTCATACCCTTTAACCCCATACGATTGGGACAGGTTGACGCAATGGTTAAGGGAATTTTCTGAACTTTAAATCCAAACTTCTGCTTGTAAAACTGACTCTGTGGAAAAAACGGCAAATCCATTCTTAGCTTTTACTACAGGTTGACAGAATTCGACACAAAATCGTATCTTGGAGATCAAATGACTTGGGATAAAAAGAAGTTTAAAAAACCTGCTGATGCCGAGCTCAAAGGCCGCCTCACACCGATCCAATACAGTGTCACGCAGCACGAGGACACTGAGCGTCCTTTCACGGGTGACACCTGGAACGAAAAGCGCCGAGGCATCTACGTGGATGTAGTTTCTGGAGAACCACTTTTTAGCTCGTTAGATAAATTTGATTCCGGCTGCGGGTGGCCCAGCTTCACTCAACCTCTCGCTGAAACCAAAATAACCGAGAAAAAAGATTTCAAATACGGCGGTCGCGAACGAGTTGAAGTGCGCAGCGAATCCGCGGATTCCCATTTGGGACATGTTTTTAGCGACGGCCCTGAACCCACCGGTCTCAGATACTGCATCAATTCTGCTGCAGTCAGATTTATTCCATTCGAAGAACTCGATTCCCAAGGTTATTCCGAACTCAAAAAGCTATTTATAAAATAGAGGAGAAAACAGCCATGTCATCACGTGTTCCGTTACTATTGCTGAGCCTGGGTTTTATTTTTGCCACCGCCTGTTCAACTCAAAAGACAAACTCTCCCGCCTTAGATATTAAATCCAACGCCTCAAGTAGCTCAGCTTCCGAAAACAAAACAATTATGAGCAACAATATGGGTAACGACACGCTCACGCAGTATGCGGCCATGCAAAGAAGCTCACATATTTCAAATACTAAGTACAAAATCAATGTGGCCCTTGATGAAGTAAAGTCTTATTACACAGGCGATATGACGATCAGTTTTACACTGACCGATTATTCGAATGATCTGAGAGTCGATTACAAGCAGGGTAAAATCCTAAATCTAAAAATCAATGGCAAAGACGAAAAAACATTTAGACAAAGTGGTCAGGCATTTTTTCTACCTTCAGCCGATTTAAAAGAAGGTTCCAATACTGTTTTAATAAATTATCAGCATGAGTATGATCATGAAGGCGTAGGATTTCACCGCTTCCAAGATCCCAAAGACCACGCCGTTTACCTCTACACCATGTTTGAACCCAATGACGCCGCAAGGTTTATGCCTTGTTTTGATCAGCCAGATATCAAAGGTGTTTTTTCCCTCAGTCTCACGGCTCCTCAGAGCTGGCAAATTGTCAGTTCAAATCGCGAAACGTCTAAGAAAGCAACTGTCGATGCGACGGGAAAAAAAGTTCAAGCTTGGGTTTTTCCGGAGACTCCACCAATGTCTTCATATTTATTCTCGCTCATTGCGGGACCGTATAAAGTTTGGGAAGATCGAACCACTAATGTGCCTCTGCGAATTTTAGCTCGTAATTCTATGGCAAAATATATCGACACAAAAGAATGGTTCGCCGTCATGAAACAGGGTTTGAGTTTCTACGGAAAATATTTTGACTATCAATATCCATTTAAAAAACTCGATCAAATTGTTGTCCCGGAATTCAATAAAGGGGCGATGGAGAATATTGCAGCGGTAACATTTTCAGAGAGATATATTAGTCGCGGAAAAATGACAGAAATTGATCGCGAAAGACTGGCAAGCGTTATTCTTCACGAAATGGCACACATGTGGTTTGGAGATTTAGTCACCATGAAATGGTGGGATGATCTCTGGCTAAACGAAAGTTTTGCTACATTTATGTCAACCAAAGCTATGGTGTCTGCGACTCGATTTAAAACTGATTGGATTGGGTTTTATATGTCAGCGAAAGCATGGGCCTATGCCACTGACCAACTTTCAACCACACACCCCATCAAAGCCAGTATCAATAGCGCCGATGAAGCCTACAGCAATTTTGACGGGATCACTTACGGCAAAGGCGCCTCCGTTTTGAAACAGTTAAATTTCCTAATGGGAGACGAAAATTTCAAGAAAGGCCTACAAGCGTATTTTAGAAAATTCGAATACAAAAACTCAACTTTGAATGATTTTATCGCAGCACTTTCACTGAAGACGGGGCAGGATCTTTCAAAATGGAAGGGGTCATGGCTCATGACCTCAAGACCCGATAATGTTTCAGCAAGATTCAGCTGTGAAGGTGGAAGACTCTCAGGACTTGACGTCTCCATTCATTCGACAACTCCCCAGCAACAAAAAACACATGCCTTTGACATCGCATTTGCAAAACTTAAAGATGGAAAAATGGAAGTTTATCATCACGCCGAAATGCGAACTGCGACAGACATGCATTACAAAAAAGACGGAGTCGACTGCCCAGATATCGTTTTTCCCAATTATCAAGACTATGGTTATTTCACCGTCGATCTTGACCCGGTCACTTTGGAAAACACGAAAAAACATTTAGCGCTAATCACGGATCCACTATTACGCACTATGCTGTGGGATACTATTTGGCAAATGACGCGGGATCAGAAAATCCCAATTCAAGACTATATGGATGTAATTTCTCATAATTTAATTAGTGAAACTGATTCGTTGATACTGAATAGAGTCGTTCGAACTGTTTCCGGTGGCGGTTACAGTAACCGAAATTCAATTTACTATTTCCTTCCCAATGTGACCTTAGAAGAGAAAAATCAAAAAGAAAAATACTCGGCCACAATAGAAAAACTTTATCTTGAACAAGCCAAGGCAACAAAACCAGGTTCCGACAGACAGCAGCTTTGGGTTGGAAATCTTGTTACAGCAACTGAAACTCCCGATGGTATGAACACACTGGTTAAGTTTCTCAGTGGCACTTTAAAATTCAACGGACTGATCTCAGATCCTGATAGAAGATGGGCCGCGATTGAAAGACTCTGCAGTGTTGGCGATCCCAGAGTGCAGGATCTGCTAGCCAAGGAAAAGAATAGCGATAATTCTGACAGAGCCAAGAACGCCGCAATAGGTTGTGAAGCGAGCGAACCTAAACTCTCCGTTAAGAAGACGTGGTGGTCAGAAATCACTGCCGACCAACCTAAGTATTCTTTTAGAGAATTAAATTCTGCCATAAGCAGTATTTTTATTCGTGAGCAGAAACAGACTTTTGGAAGTCAGTTTTCTGAAGACTACTTTAAATTCTTGAGAGAAAAAATCTCGTCGAGACAAGAAGAGTTTCAAGAGCAATTTACAGACGATTTAACTCCCCTTGATTGCACTCTCAAAAATCGCACTCCTGTTGTGAGTTTCATCGATACTCATCCTGGATTTGCTCCGGTAGTGATGAAGACATTAAAAGAACTCGTCGATAATGATGAACGTTGCGAGAAAATAAAGACACTCGCCTCTAGTCACATGATTCACTAGTTCCGTTTCATTATTTTTAAGATTTGCTTTATTGACTTAGCCCCCCCGTCTCTTCACTATGTTTGCAGTGGGGAAAATGGGGGCATTTTTTTACATTCTATTGGGATTGGTTGCGTTTTCTTGCAACCTGCAAGCGCAGTCGTTGACTATCCCCCTTCCTTACATCAATGGCCGAACACTCTGCAAAGCTATCACCAACGAAAATGGTTTTTTTGTTTCCGCTCCCATCGACTATTCCGGAAATCTTCCCGGTCAATTTGAAATCTATGCTTGGTTTCAAGGTGGCTTCAATCCTAAATTACCCACGCTAGCATTTTTTGAGGGTGGACCTGGGCAAACTTCTCATTGGGGAAAACATCAACTCGAAAACCCAAAATACAATGTGTTACTTATGGATCAGCGAGGCATGGGATGTTCAAGGCCGCCGAAATTTACTGAATACTTTAATTTTAAATTCTATTCTTCTGAAAACACCGCCCGAGATCTGGAGACCATTCGCCGCAGTCTTAAGATCAATCAGCTCACAGTTTATGGTTTATCCTATGGCACCATCCCAGCAACTATTTACGGAAGTTTATTTCCTACCCATACTTCCTCGGTCATTTTAGAAGGCACCGTTTTCTCATCGGAGTCATTAGGACATTTCGAAAAGAGCAAATCGCTTATAGAACGCGAAATTGCATTACTTCCAAAATCCTTAAAGGATTCTTTTAAAAGCATGGAAATCGATTTCCCCGTCAAACAAGAATGGTTTTTTCGTTGGGCTCGTGAATTTCTAGAATCTAACAATGGTCTAGCGCAGCTGAAGGAAAGTTTCCAAAATCTCGCCCAGCCTGGAAAATGGGCTGATCTGATGCATGAACTTCCGCTGGCAAATTTAGACCAGCATGCGATCAAAAACTATCTCTTTGTTCCAGATGATGTTCCATATTATATGATTTCTTGTGTCGAACTTGGGTTGTCATCACTCGACAATTCACGCGATCAAAGATTACTTGGCGATAAAGTTATAGCAGTCCCATGGGCCGACTACATTCCAACTTGTCAGTCATTGGGAACTTTCAAGACTCAAGATTATCTGGCCCTCAATTACCC
>JAYTHU010000054.1:0-1530 GCA_043732305.1 Oligoflexia bacterium | reverse complement strand
CACTTTGCTGATGCATTCAATTTTTTGAGAGAGAAATACCAAGACCCCACTCTGAAAGATGAAATTAGTAATTGGTTTACAGGAGTACTTCTCGCTGAAGAGAATAACCCTTTCGACCCAAATGCGGTTTCCGTCCTGTTGATAGATCGCGAGCACATGAAATCTGGAGAATACCGAGCATTTAAAGTCGGTTACGTGGCAAAGGAATTAGCCGGGCATATTCAACCTCAAATTTTGAGCTTTAGAGAGAAGGGAAAAATGGCTCCCCTACTCATCAAAGTCCACGGAGGAACGAATGACAAGCCCCACTTCGGGGTCGTGGCTCTTGTACTGAGTACGCAATTAAAGTTTTGACTACCTACACGCCGTACAAGGGGGTCGAAAGGCAGGGCAGGCGAGCGGATAGGCCGTCTCACGTATCCGCTGTTTTTCGCCGCCGAAAATCACCAAGTGAGCGCCCGAAACCACCTTTTTCCTCTCTCTAAATTCTTACGCCCTTTCCCTCCTCTCACGCACAAACCCGCCGATTAGGAGGGTGTAGGCCAAATCTGATGAAACTCTCAGTAAATTACTCTCTAGTAGTGCTCAAATCGAGAGTCACCTGACCTTTTTGGACATCTCTTTTGATGTACATTAAGCCCGTTCCTTTCCTTTCAAAGTGTCAATTTGAGACGGATGCATCGGGAACAGAACGAGGCGAAAATGACATTCAATGACTCTGTTTTCTCGACATTGCGCTCTCGGTTTGCCATTCACTTATTTGCACCCAAAAATCAAAAGGTAGTTATCGTGAAGCAAAAAGCGCCGAGAAATGCGTCCAAAGTCGTGGTTAGAAATCCAGTATGGGATGGTCATGGGAAACCTTCTCCCACGGAGCGAAAAGCAATTATGGATGAAATTACGAAAATAAATAAGTCAGTATTTGACGCTCTAGCGTAATCGGATTGAGCCTATTTGTATCAAAGTTTCTCTAGACGATGCGGTTGCATACGTTGATGAAAATGGGCTCAATCTCGGCACGCTAAATCGAGGCTCGTTAGATTCCGCACTTTTCTCCCCGTTTACGGGATTTGGCGATGAGGATAAATATAAAACTTTCCAAGACAAGGCAGCTACTCTCCTATATCACGTGACAAATAATCATTGCCTTGTAGATGGGAATAAGCGTCTCGGTCTTCTTTGCACCGCTTATTTCTGTACTCTGAACAAGTATTCAATTCATGAGTCAGATAATAAATTAATTAGGATTTCAATAAATATAGCTAGTGGAGCATGGAGTGAAAAAAAGGTTTTGGCGTGGTCGAGGGATCACATTCGACTAAATAAAAGTTAGACCATCCAGCGAAAACTGCCAATGGTCTAACTCTGCTCTTTGAGCCTCTCTCCTACTCCCTATGAAGTGTCACAAGTGTCACAAGTGTCACAAGATGGTTAAATCTGGCGGATATGTGACGGATGTGACGGATGTGACGGACTCTGGGAGGTAGCGGCTCCAAGCGTCTTCGAAGTGCTTTCGGAAGTACCCGCGCA
>JAYTHU010000053.1:0-16020 GCA_043732305.1 Oligoflexia bacterium | reverse complement strand
CAACTTCCATACGCCAAAACTGCAGATGACTACGAAAGACTCACAGAACTTCTCCTGAGCCCGCCAAATCCTCTATCATGCCATAAAAAAGAAGGCTGAAAAGATGGGCGCGATGGAGCGCTTACAAAACACCGTGGTATCTGATGAGGTGCATTCTGGGCGGTGGAACTAGGGCTGTGTGCTCTCGCCTGGTCAGAAGTTGGCGGTTGAGATGATGGCCGTGGACATGCACGATGCGTTTATTAAATCAGCAGTTGCAAATCTTCCCAACGCAGAAATATGTGTGGATCGGTTCCATTTAGCGCAAGCGGTGAATAAAAGTTTTGATGAAGTAAGAAAATCTGAATTTAAAAAAGCTCAACAAAATAAAGATATTTTCCAAGAAGGAATGGTCTCTGCATCCAGAAGATTTGTTCTTGTGGATCGAAAAAAGAACCTCACCAAAACAGAATTTAAATGGCTTGAGAAGCTGCGTTTTTATAATACCAACATCAACAATGGAATGCTCCTTGTTGAAAGCTTCCACGTGCTGTTTGATCACAAAACAGTTTTAAGATTTAGAAAAGCCCTTGTTCAATGGCTACATCTAGTTCGAGAATCAAAATTAAAACCCTTCAGAAAACTGGCCGCGTTAATTAAAAAATATCACCACAATATTGAAGCCTATATAAAATCAAGACTCACAACAGCCGTCTCTGAGGGCCTCAACAACAAGATCAAAATACTCAAAAGAGTATACTGCAATTACTCCAACCAACGCTCCTTCCAAAACAAAATTCTCCAATGATGCGGCTACCTCAACCATCACCACATAAACACTGATGATTTTTACTACACTATGCCAAACCCCAATTAATTATGGAGAGGGCAATTTGATTGTCTAAATTGAGCCAATTCTATGAATTCTTTTCCATAATGATGCTACGGGCCTAAAATCCGATGTACTAAGCGGTAAAATCAGGTATGGTCCAAACACTCTCAAAGGAGATTAGTCATGAAATTTACTTACCTTCGCATTTCGTCTATGTTTTTAATCGTCGTCGCGGCAATCGCGATAAATGCTTGCGGCACGCAAGGAAATCCAACTGGTCCCGACTATTCTCAAATGGATAATAATTTTAATAATGTCATTGTGGCCTCTGAAGTTTCCATGGCTCAATACGGACTGCAATTTGATCCAATCGTTGGAGAATATCTCTCAACATCTGATCTTACTCCAATTTGCGATCGTCAATTTCGCACAAATCTTTTGATATTCAAGAAACAAGTCGATCTGATAAAAGCCAGCATGGACAAAGTCACAACTCGGTTGGCCGGCTCGGCTAAGTCTTTTTACCGTCACATCGGACAAGCGCAAAAAAGTTTGAACAGAATTTCAGGGACCAATGCTGGCTACTGTGAGCTAGATGATCCAATAGTGAAAGCCTGCCTGACGTCTGCAGCCGTGAAAGTGGCTTTCTTGCCAGAGGCTGATCCTCGTTTATGGATTCTCCCCAACAGAACGAAAGCAACTGCTTTTAGTCCTGCTTTACCCATCCCAATAAAAGGAATTACCGAAAACAAAACTGCTTCGCTACGCATCTTCTCTCTGAATGCTCTGAAAAATAATGTCGATGGTTCAACTCAAGACACTACAGCAATGGATATTGTAAATTCTGGAGAATCGACAGCGCAGGTTATCCAAGCTCAATCAGCATGTTTGAATTCAGCAGACCTAAAAACAAAATTAGGTGTAGATTTAAAATCGAACGCTCTTTATTTGGAAACTTATGTCGCAGATCTCTGCGCAAATCAAGTGGACGCATCGAAGCTAGAAAAGGATTCAGTGGCAGCCGTTAATGCAGCACTGACCGCAAAATTTTGTGCGCCCCCAGCTTCATTGACACCGCCTGCCCCCCCGGCTTTGGGCGCAAGCGCAGCTTCGGCGCCTGTAGCTGCAGCGAGTGCTGCCTCAGCTCCGTAACTGGGTCCAAGAACCAACATTCAATAAGTTAATGAAGCCTTTGGTTTTTAAAAAACCTACGGCTGCTTCGCTTCGAACGCCTGCAGCACAGCACACAAGTAATTTCCAATTTGATTGGAGTTCCTCAAATCTCGAAGGCAAATCTTGAAGAGGAATGTTTATACTCCCTTTGAAATGCTCTTGAGCAAATTCAGCAGCAGTTCTCACATCCAAAACCAACTCGCCTTTTTCTACTTTTGTAAATTCTGGGATTGCCATTCAGCCTCTTTCCATCGCATAAATATCTATAAATATTACTATGTAAAAACTAATTGTGTTTAAAAATCGTATTTCGCTTCGAAATAAACCGAGTTATATGGTTTTAAACTTCCGAGTGGTTTCGCCGGATCACCACCGTAGTTGTCCGATCCTAACGTCAATTTAAAATTGTCGATCGGTCGATAGTTCACCTGTGGCCGAACCAAGTAGTCTCCGCCGGCACAGCTGTAAATATAAAAAACTTCAGCACTCCAATCCGTGTCGCCCGGAGCCCAAGCGAGTCGCAGACTCCCGCTAGGTCGAGTGCGATCTTGATATTGCAAGAGAAGCGCATTGGCGGAAGCTAACTGTAAATTTAATTGTTGTGAAAAAAGATCAGGTCCAATTGCTTGAGTGAGTGAACTATAATTTGGAAAATATCTAATTAAGAGTTGGCCTGAAATTCTGAAATCATCCCCGACGGGACGTTCTATTCCTGCGACTGCGTCCAGGTGAGAGGGAATGCTTAACATGTTTAGGGCAGAATCATTGTCAGTGCGAAAATAAGCCCCTTCAAGCCTAGCCACCCACTTTCCAAAATTTTTGGAACCGTCGACACCCACAGCCAACACTCGATTAAATATCTGACTGAAATTTGCTACAAGATTTGATCCGTTCAATTGGTACTGCGTGAGTGAGAACTGCTCTTGATGGTTGAATCCACGAAACAAACTAAGACTGGCATCCCATCCCCTTCCAGAGTAATTCGTCTTGAAACCATATTCGGTATTATCGAAATTCACTGCGTACTGGGGAGCTCCTCCAATGGTTATCCCATTAGGAATGAGAGCGGGTGGAATCAAAGCCAGACCTTGAGGAAACATAAATTGAGAAACAAAAGTGAATGTCCACGGCGAGCCCCCAGCATCCGGAGTAAAACTCAAAAGTAGTGCTAAACCAGAAATTCTTCGCACTTCGTCGTCAGGATTTAAATAACTGTAGTCATGAGCTGAGAAATAATCTGTTGGATTGACGCCATCTGATTTACCCCAAGCGATGATCTGCTTTCCGGCTCTTACGATTAGGGAATCTTGACGATATTCTCCGTAAGCTTCTCTCCAATCAGACATCCACGTGGTTTGAGATGCGCCACGGACGATTGCGGAATTGTTCGCTTCAAATCCGTCACCTTTGTAGATCGCTCGAAAATAATAATTGTCATTTAATTTGGCATCAACTTGAAGCCATGCAGAAATATTTTCCTGTTCAAGAGATTTTCCATAGAGATTTTGTGTAGAAAAGTAAGTGTCATCGTAGACACGACCACTCAAATGAAATTCATTTTCGGCATGCGCGCTCACAGCAAACAACACCAGAGCAGTAAAAAAGGCGCTCACTGAAAAACTTTTCATAAGCTCTAATCTTCTTTACTGAGATTTTGTTGAGTGAAGATAGCGTCACTCACATCTTGATTCGCCTTGACGTTACGGAAGGTGAAAATCGTGTAGCGTTTGGTTTTTATATTTTCCATTTTTAAATGCTCAGACATCCATTTGTGGTCTTTCGAGGAAATTTCGGCGGTCTCCGTTGCTTCCATGATTTTCCAGAGTTTTTTGTCGAGATCATACACTTCGATTTTTACATCCATGAAATTGTCTTGGCGAATCCAAATGATTCCTTTAGCTGATCCTGTTCGATCGAGAATGGAATCCTTATTTGGCGAATATTCGATGACAGAACATTTAAGTCCTACACCAGCGTAATCAGGGCAACTTTCTTCTCGAAGAAGTTTGTAATCGAAATCCTCAACGTGCGGAGCGGCGATATCGGAATAGGAGAACTCCGAACCCATGAATGAACCACTTTGCTGCCCACTCTCGACTCTTCTGATTTTTTTATAGCTAGGGAGATAGATCAAAACTTCGGCCTGGTCCCCGCTTGCTTCTAAAAACAATATGCCTTCGTTTTTTACTTCTGCCGGAGCATGAAAACGCGTGAGTGTTTTGAAATGCACTTTATCTGAGGAAATTTTTCTCCACCAACTGAAGTCTTTTGTCCTCTCAGGTTTCCCACCACCACCGGTGACAAGCTTCGCATTTGAAGTGACATCACGAAGTTTTTTTACATCTTCGTTTTTCAGCATGATTTCTTTTGCAGAAAGTGCCCAGACTGAACTGCCGAAAAAAACAATAGCCATTAAAATTAAAATATTTCTCATTCGTACTCCAATGCATCACGAATTTCTAAACGAGAGGCGACAATCGCCGGATAAATAGCAGCGAGGCAAGACACGAAAACTCCCAATCCCATGGTGATTACAACAATGGTCCAAGGGAACGAAAAATCCACAATCCACCCCAACATGTAGGTCAGATCATTTTTAACAAAAATATAAGAGATGCCACCACCCAAAATCACGGCAACGGCCGCTCCAAATCCACCTTGCAGAACGGCTTCACTCAAAATCATCCAAACCACTTGGGCTCGCTCCATTCCAATCGCTCGCAGCATTCCGAGCTCTCGAGTTCGCTCCATAACGCTAATGAGAAATGTGTTAAAAAGTCCCAGCATTCCCACCAAAAGAGCCGCAGCTTCAATCGCTTTTGTGTAGGCGAAGCTACTATCCACTTCCATGAGAACTTGTTCGCGCAATTCTTTTTGCGAAACGGTGATCAGATTTTTCTCTTTGCCAAATTTACTTTCGATTTCCCGTCTCACCGTGTTTGGATCTACCCCCGGCAACACATTAAGTGAAAATCCATCCACTAAGTTGTCTTGCCAATATCGCTTAAAGGTTGGTCTTGAAATATAAATCATGCCTTCAGGTGAAGCATAATCTATCATCACATCTAAAATTTTAAATTTCACAGCACCGGTGGGTGTGTTTATGACAACAGAATCTCCAGCTTGATAGTGGTGATGCGAAGTAAATATTTCGGAAACCAATATTGATGGTTCGTTAAGATTCTTTTCTTCATCAAATAATCGCTCGCCGACTTTTTGAATGTCGCCACTACTTTTTAGCGCGATTGTAGCAAAGTGAATTGATGGATCTGGTTTATCCAGTGCCTTCATTCCTAATTGCTTGTCTTCAAAATTAAAATGAATAAAGCGCATTCCGTAAACTCCGCGCTCCGGGCCCATTAAGATGCCGGGAACTTTTTCAAGTTCATGGCCAACTTTTTCATCTAATGGCTGAGACTGAAAACTTGAAAGCTTGCCGCTCGAATGAACCACAATATCGGCTTTGAGAACTTTCAAAAACCAAGAGTTAAGCGTGTCCTTAAAACTACTATTTAAAGCTGAAACCATTATAACCAAGATCAGACCTATCAAAAGTGTCATGACATTGCTACCCGTCCGTTGGGGATAGCGAAGTAAATTGTCTTCGGCGAATCTCAAAACGGTATTCTTGCTGCGGGAAAAAAGTTTTTTAAAGACTAAAATCATAGATGTGACAAGTGTCGGAGCAACAAGTGCTGAACCAATAATCGTGCATCCTTGACCAACGATTTCAAAAATATAATATTTGTGGCCCCAACCTAAGAAGGACGAGATGACTAAATAAATGAGCATTGCAAGTCCGATGTAAAATCCTGTGCCAGTGATTTTTTGTCTGGCAGTGACTTCACCACCAACTTTTTTCATAGCTTCAAGTGGTTTGATTTGTGCGGCTCTGAAAGAAGGCCATGTTGCGGCGAGTGTAGAGGCGAGAGTTCCTAAAATTATCCCGCTTACTATTTGGTCAGAACCAAAATAAATTTTATTGATGTGAATAGGCATAACGTATTGCCCTGAAATTGACCTTGAGACCAAGCCAATCATCTGACTGGCCAAAACTCTGCCAAAGCCTACTCCAAAAACCGAACCGATGAGCCCCATGACAAAAGCTTCAGAAATAAAAAGGGCGGTAATTGAAATTTTTAATGCTCCCAGCGCTCGCAAAGTTCCAATCTCTCGTTTTCTTTCAGCAACTGATATTCCCACGGTATTGACCACGAGAAACACACTCACAAGAAGAGCAAGTGTTGAGAAAAAGCTCAGGAGGACTTGATAGGATTTTACCAATTTTTCCATGGCCTTGGAATTTTCTTGAGGCCTCTCCACTTTATATCCTGGCCCAAGCAGTTTGCCGATTCTCAAAGCAAGTTCATCGGGATCGACATCTTTTTTTGTCACAAGGTCAATGCGATCGACCTTTCCAACTTTACCAAAAGTTTCTCTAGCCCCATCAATATCCATGATGGCAAGCGCACCGCCATAAGCTTTGGCAGTTCCTTCCGGTGTGAGAAGTCCACGAATGGTGAGAAGCTTTTTTCCAGCAACGGAAGCGACTTCAATTTTGGAATCGATTTTAAGATTGTTTCTGTCAGCAAATTCCTTGGTGACAATCACGCTATCAGGTTGATTGAGAAAGATCAGCGGATCATCCATGATTTCATCGTCAGTGGTTTTATAACTGCGAATGCTCGATTCTTTAAGCATGTCGACGCCCAAGATAACTAGATTCTCGTCTTTTTGACTCTTGGTTGTAAAATACGCTGGATTTTCAACGAGGGGTGCAGTGAATCTAATTTCTTTAAACTCTCGCAAATCTTCTAGTTTTTTTTCCGGAAACCCAGTAGTCCCGCCGGTGATCACCAAACTTGCTTTTCCTGAAATGGCTTCCATGCTGTCTTGAAAAGACATGAGTGTGGATCTGTTGATGGATTGAATAGCCACAAACAACATCACTCCAAAAGCCACTCCCAAAACTGTAAGCAATGTTCTCATGGGCCTCAGACGCAAATGTCTCAGGCCGACATATTTAAATAGATTGATCAATGAGACCGTCCCTCATGGTGATCAAACGGTCCGCATGACTGGCGGCATCTTTAGAATGGGTGACCATAACAATTGTTTGTTTTTTATGTTTGGCCATGTCAGATAAAATTTTAAGAACACTTTCGCCAGTTTTACTATCCAAGTTTCCAGTAGGCTCATCGGCCAAAATCAAAACGGGATCGGCCACTAAGGCTCGCGCAATTGCAACTCTTTGCATTTCTCCGCCTGACAATTGATGTGGAGTGTGATCAGCCCTTTTCGAAAGGCCAAGATCGTGAAGAAGTGCTAAGGCTTTGTCAGAAACCTCAGAAAGTTTCTTTCCATCAAGTAGCCAAGGAAGCGCTACATTTTCAAGTGCAGTCATGGTCGGTAATAAATTAAAAAACTGAAAAATAAATCCAAGCTTACGTCTTCTAAAATGAGAAAGTTCTTTGTCGCCAAGTTTGCTGATTTCTTGACCGTCAATAATGACAGAACCTGCGCTTGCCCGGTCAAGACCGCCGATCAAATGCAGTAGCGTGGATTTTCCCGACCCCGATGCTCCCATGACAGCAACAAATTGCCCGGGAGGAATATCCAGCGTCACCCCGCCTAACGCATTGACCCTGAGGTCTCCACGCGAATAAGTTTTTTTCAGACTCTCCACTTGCAATAAATAATCAGACATCTTATTTCCGCCGGTGTTATTTTTTATCAAACTCACAAACTTACTTTTTCTTTGAATGCGAAATCTTTTTCAACTTTTGAAACTCGCGCAGCTTCCATAAATGGATCATGTTCGAAAAAAATCATGCCATTTTTGTGAGCCAGCTCTTCCAAAATTTGTGCTTTTTCTTCTATGACTAGTAATGGATTGAGATCATACCCCATCACAAACGGCCCGCGTATGTGGGAGCTCGTCGCAATAATATCCCCGCCGTAAATTAATGTTTCAGAAAGAACATCCCCACGCACGCGCACCAATTGCTGACCAATGGTGTGACCATTACTCACAAACACATCTACGCCCGGCAATAAATCATCAACGTTTCCATCGATAATTTTTAGAACACCCACTTCTATAAGGGCTTCATAGTTTTGCTTGAAGTAACTCGCTTTTTCCCGAAGGTTTGGTGTCTGCGCAGTTTCTAGATTTTTCTTTTGAATGTAATACTGGGCATTTGGAAATGTGGGTTGCAATTTCCCGTCTCTCCAGACAGTCGCACCACCGGCATGATCAAAGTGCAGATGAGTCAGAATCACATCCGTGATGTCAGTGACATTCAATCCGTGAAGATTGAGACTTGTTGTGAGAGAATTTTCTGTCTGATCGAGCTTGTACATGTCGACAAACTTTTGCGCGAATTTCTCTCCATACTTTTCCGGTAAAGTTTCACCCAGTCCTGCATCCACCAAAATTTTATGATTTTTTGAAATCAACAGTAGGCACCGCGCTTCCATCGCGATGCGATTGAGCTCGTCAGCGGGATTGGTTTTATTCCACAAAACCTTGGGCACAGTTCCGAACATAGCCCCACCATCTAAGGCAAAAGATCCTGTGAGAATGGACTTGGCTTCATAAGGACCGATTTTCATGGCGCACCTCAATGGTAGCTGTTATAAATCGCAACAAATCACAAGGAACAATAGCTTTCCCTACAGAGGTTTTCAATGCCAGAAAAAGAAAATAAAATTGCCGATAGCGTGCGTTCAATCATCTCCGATTTAGGTGAAGATCCTAAGCGCGAGGGTTTAGAAAAAACACCTTTGCGTTATGCTAAAGCACTACAGTTTCTCACACAGGGCTATCAAGTTGATCCTGAAGAAGTTTTGAAGAAGGCTATCTTCAATGAACAGTATGATCAGATGGTGATTGTAAAAGATATTGAGCTTTACAGCATGTGTGAACACCATATGTTGCCGTTTTTTGGAAAGGCGCACATCGCTTACATCCCTAATGGAAAAATTGTAGGGTTAAGCAAAATTGCAAGATTAGTGGATGTTTTTGCAAGGCGATTGCAAGTTCAAGAGCGCTTGACCACTGAAATAGCAGAAACACTGAACAAGATTTTGCAACCTCGCGGAGTCGGCGTGGTGATTGAAGCTAAACATCTCTGCATGATGATGAGGGGAGTGGAGAAACAAAATTCATCTATGATGACAAGCGCAATGCTTGGAGATTTCCGTGATGATGGGGCAACCAGAAAAGAATTCTTAGAACTTATCAGGAAATAAACTTCTTCCTAGTTCCCAAATAGTGTTTCCGTTGTCATCGATCAGGTCATACTGAATCATGATTCCTCCGTCTTCCATCTGATCTAGAAACACTTGGAGAATGAATCCTTTTTGACTCACTAACGAGTTAGCACGATTTTCTTGCGCTAACTTTTTAAACCCCGGGATTTTTTCGGAAGCGATAATTTCACGAAGATGATCATTTGTTACTGTGAATTCTATATCCTTTATTTTGTCAAATCCCGCTGGCAGGTGATGGGAGTCGGATAGGTTTTTAAAATCGCGACACCATTTCTTTGCAAAACGTGCATCTGGGGTAAGTATCCAGGGGTCGAAAAATTGCCCGAAACTTACTCCCCAAACGATCCACACAAAGATTGCCACAAGGACAATTTTGAGCACCTGAACTCTGCTGGTTGAGATTCTTACCGTCGCTTTCATAGCTTAAAGTTTCATAATTTCAATAAGTTATGTCCTTGGGCCTGAACGACTGCAAAAGGGCAAGTCTCATTTACACAAGTGTACTAGATTCAAACCCGCGAAATCATTATTATTTTAGATGCACCGCTTCCTTAAACTGTCCAAGTGTTAGACGGTATGCATTATCGAGTTCCCAAATAAACCATAAATATATCAACTATTTGCAACGTTATCAAAGCGGGCACATTCATTGTATTTCTTACATTTCAAGAGGATGGATATGAAAACCAAATTTCTAACAATTGTAGGTCTAAGTTTTCTAGCGTTAGCTGGGTCAGTCGGATGCAATTCCGTCAGCTTCACGCAAAATCCTAAAAGCTGTACCGCAAGTACACCCTGCCTCCAAGCAAACGGACTTTATAACTTCTCGCAAAGCCTGACTTTCTCAACCACCCGCCGCGTGGATATTTTAGTGGTCGATGACAACTCTGGTTCTATGACTCAAGAGCAAGCAAGCCTCGCCTCACCATTCAACGGCTTCATCAGTAACTTAATGAATAGCGGATTAGACTGGCAAGTGGCTGTTACCAACACCGACGTCTGCCCTATTGGCGGTGGAAATTGCTGGACGCCCAATGGAATCACTGGAGCTCAAGGACAATTTGTCGGTCCCACTGATGGAAGTGGAGGACAACCTTCTTATGGAAATAATATTTTAAATTCTGCCACCCCTAACGCAGCTTCCGTTTTCTCAACCATCATTCAACGCGGAAACGAAGTTGGCTCTGGCGACGAACGCGCAATTTACGCCGTTAACGACGCCATCTCAGCAAACAATAAAGCATTCTTTCGGGACAACAGTGAATTAGCGATTGTGATTTTATCCGATGAAGACGAACGCTCCACTGGCGGAAACTGCGCGCCACCAAATCCCAATCAACCTAGCGTTTGTGATGCCGGCTATGTTCCCTTAGAGCAAAATGATTTGCCTGTCACTCTCATGAACAATGTGGATAAAACCTTCGGTGGAAAAAAATCGTTACTAGTGAATTCAATTATTATTAAGCCCGGAGACACATCTTGCCTAGCCATACAAGCTGCCCAAGGCCCTTACTACACAGCTCATTATGGAAACACTTACTCTGACCTTTCAACACTCGCGCAGAATAACAGTACGGTCGGGAACATCTGTAACAACAATGATGGCAGTTACGCCAACATGATCACCAACGTCAGTCAGGCCATCCAACATCTTCCTACAACGAATACCATGGTGTTGAATTACGTTCCTTCGAGTCAACCCACTGTGACATTCTCGCCTGCGACAAATTCAGTTCCTTGGACCTGGAACTCAGGCAGTAACGTGATCACATTTGTGACTCGTCCGGCAGACAATACAACGGTCACTGTCAATGCTAGCTACAGTGCCACTCAACAGATGTCTTATTTGAAAAATGTTTTGAAATTCAACACGAGTAATTTTTCACTCGGAGTTTCGACCGCACAGGTTTCCAATGGACGAAGTGATTCAGGAAATTAAAAAAAAACCCAAAGCCTTTCGACTTTGGGTTTTCTTTGAAACACCTAAAAACTAAATTTTAAGCGCTCGCATCAACAGCTTTTAATTAAAAGCTGTAGGTGCCTTTGATGTTCAAACCAAGACCGCTTGAACCAACGTTGGTAGCAGTAGAAGGTTTGTAGTAGTTGCCTAAGGAAATGAATTCTACGTTAGCCATGATGTTGAAACCATGACCGTAATTTTCTTTTGCCCACACTGCAACAACAGTTCCCAAAGACTTATCAGTTCCAGCAGCATTTACAGGCTGGAAATAGTTACCGTAAGCGTTAGAGATAACGCCTTGGGCAGCAGTTCCATTTGTAGTTGTGCGAGTAGCGATATCTAAATCCACTCCAACCATTGTATCTTCACCGGGATTCAAAGAAACTCCAGCGACCATATCGGTCAAATTGCCCATGCCCCAGATTCCAGCAGCACTGTATTTCATGACGTCATAAAACAAAGGCTGATAACCATTGTTGGTACCAGACTGAGAGTTGTCGAAACCGCTATCGGAGTGATAACCAACAAACACATGACCCTTCATGAATTCAGGAAAGGAGTATCCCAAACGAACGTCGAAAGCGTTACCACCAAAAGTGGTATCAGTTGCGCCAAGTACACCTTTTTGTTTTCCAGATTGGAGAGCAGCATTCACATCTAAATCAAAGTTCCACTGTTCCATTTTGGTGAACAGACCGTAGGTCATAAGATTCCAAGCGCCCGCGCCAGTCATTCCGGGAATCGCGAGATCCTGAGGAGCACCTAAAGCACTTGCCATTCCAGTTGAAGCATCACCATTCACAGCGATAAAGAACACGTCTAATTTTTTGAAAATTTCAGGAAGGCTCTTGAAGCCTAAGTTGATACCATAAATGTTGATATCAGAATCGGATCCAGCACCGCCGAGAGCGGCCAAGTTTGGATTGCCGTAACCGAAGTCAGCCATTTTAGCTCCACCGAAATCAGCATCCATGAAATCGAAGCTCCAACGAGCCATGATACCATCGATGAAATAAGGAAGAGGAAGATCATCATTGCGTGAAGCAACGAAACCTTCGCCGAAGGTCAAACCTTGACGACCAGTGCGGATGGTGAAATTGTCGGAGACTTTCCACCACATCCAAGCTTCACCGATTTCAAAACTGTTGTTTTGAGCAGCAGCAGCAGTGGTAGGAACGCCGCTACCGGAAGTAGAATAAGCGTTCGTGTTTCCGTTATAACCAGCGGAACCCCAGACAGCAGCGTGAACCAAATTGAAATAAGCTTGAAGCTTATCGCTTGATACCGCGTTGATATGAAACTGGTTCTTTTGAAGCCAGTTACTGACGTTTCCGGCGTTACTGCTGCTGAAATTCACGTTGTTGTCCATGATGAATTCTTGACGAATTTCACCACCGAACTTAAATTCAGTACCTTTGTCAGCAGCAAAACCTGCAGTGGAAGCCAAAGCTACTGTAGCTAATGCTAGTAGTCTCTTCATTCTGTTCTCTCCTATTGGTTGATTAAATACCGTTGTACCTATTCTTGCCGAACTACAATATATCTATGCCATATGTTATTTATGTCTTCTTTACAAAAGCAACACATTTTTTTACATGGTAATCTCGTAGCTCATCAGTAAGTTCATTGACTTAGCTTATTGAAAACCATAACATCCGGAGCTTGCCAGTCATCCGTCGGGGTGTAGCGCAGCCTGGCTAGCGCATCTGCTTTGGGAGCAGAGGGTCGTTGGTTCGAATCCAATCACCCCGACCAATTTTCTACCCAGAAAATTGACAAGATCCAAAAAACCCAATGAACCTCAAATCTTATTAAATAAACAATGAACCGGAAAAGCTTGGACGACATTTCTTAGAAATGTCGTGAAATTTCATCTGAAGGTAACTTTTTGGTAACACGCTGGTAACATCGTCAAACCAAATCCGTAGAGCGACTCAGGCACTATTTTGAATTTCAGTTGGCGATAGTCGCTTACTGAAACAAATTTTGAACCTCAACTTCTAAGGAGATCTCTATGGAAAAAATAATTGATGGTGTTTTGACCTTGGTTTCTGTGGCACTGATTGGGCTTGGTGGCAGATACACCCTTCATCAGGTATTGGATTGGAGTCGACATGCTGCTTTTGAAAAGGCCGCTCAAGGCTTAGGAAGGCTAGAGCCTGCTACTCAGAAAATGACTGGTGGGAAGTTAGATTTTTAAATCAGGTCTCGCGGGATTATCAGAGAATTTCTTCAATAAGAAATTCGATATTTTTGTATTTACTGATTTGTTCCAAAACTTACCCATGCCTTTAGGTTCCGCTCACCAGAGGCCCTGCTTCTGTATGCCTTGCTAGGGGTTCGATCAAGCATCGGTCAGCGAGCTATTAATTCCTACAAGCCCCACAAAGCACATAGTCTCTTCACCAGTTCCGGTTGACGTTTTTCAAGTATGGCTGGCGTCCAAGTTGATTCATCTATAACCTGCTGCGCAAGGACAAAAGCAGACTTATTTTTTTCTATGTACTTCTTCTTCTTATCAGGAAAGTCCAAATTACTGGCGCTAGAATTTTTCTTTTTTGAAAGAGGAACGAGATTTGCAATCCTATGGGTCCACTGACTCCGCTGATCTTCATTAAAATCTTTGCACCATTGAGAGCTGGGTTCAGGATTTTGGGGCAGCACATGCTCTATTGTCATTCTCTCAAAATCATATGAGGCGGACATATCTACCAACGACTCGTCAAGCCTGAGGATTAAAAATCTTTTCACTCGGGCATTTAATAGATATATATTTCCATCTAGAATTTTTTTTGCGCTCTCAATTTCCTCAAGAGAAACCAGCATCGGCGAATCAGGCGCAAGAAAATATTTGTCGCTGTCAATCCAATCTAACAATTTACCATACCTAGTAATTCGATCATTTTCGTACACGCGTCTTATCATCATTAGAGATGCTAGCTGGTCGAGAGCCGTCAAAAATTTTTCGCTATCATGCTCACTGCGCGTTTTCTTATTAAAATACAGAAGTGTTGACGGAATCCAATCTTGATTGTCGACTTCGTTCAGCCACTTTAAGCTTCTTTTGATAACTTTATTTTTTTCAAATCCTGATAGTTCATTTCCCGTAATTGAATTGAGCAAATCCGCGTATGGCTCTAACGTCTCGTCAAAAAATTTTTTCGGGTTTTTTTGAGGCTGGACATACAGATTAATTTCCTTAATTAAGGTCTCTTTCAACTTGGTCTTGCGTGCAATCATACGAATATGGCTAAAAATTTGCGCAAATGAGTCCACTCCCATTGCCTCTTCCAAGTCCTCCCATTTTTTACTATACTTTTCCTGGTGCTTCTCATCGATACCGCTAAGGCAATCCGATTTTATTATGTCAGTTGGCGAAAGAGGCAATCCTCTTGTGTTTAGTACAGAAAAAATGCGAAATGCTGAGTCAATATCGGGCGTCCAAACCACTACCAGCATACATCTTGTAAGAACAAAAGTAGACAGTCTCTTCAATTCCTCTTGGTTTAACTTCCCAAGTCTTTGAACGAATAGCTTTGCGTTTTCCAATAAATTTTCTTGGCTATCTGAGACTTTACTAAGTTTGATGTTATTTAAGTCATTTAGCCCATTAATGTCTTGTATATGTTTTTGGAAAAAATCTTGATCGCGCTGACGCAGGGTTAGGCGATAGCTTGTTTCTGTGCCTACGACACTATTGCCCTCTTCATAGAGAAAATGAGTCAGCTCTCTTTTGATTCTGGCGTCGTCAATTGTTTTTCTTAGGCATGCTATCAGAATTGCAAGTGTAGTTAGTCGCTGCTGACCATCAAGTATTTCCGAATTTGGCTCCTGTTTTTTTACTAAAACTATGCTGCCTAAAAAATACTGATTCTTATCTGGCGCGGGAAAAGACTCCAAAAAAGACAATAAATCGTCTAATAAGGCCTCCGCATTGTCCGGCTTCCATGAATATGGCCGTTGGTACATTGGTACATTTAAAACAAAGTCGGCACTAAAAATTTTATTTAACGATTTATTTTCTGCTTCCACAATTCCTCCGTTTCAAAATACACTTACCCACAACATTTGTAGAATATCTTTCATTTTTATTGGTCAACGAGACTTCTATTGTTGTCATTCGAGCGGCCAAAGATCCAGATATATTAATTTATTTATTGCATGAATCATAAAGTCTATTGAGGTTACCCCCGAATTTAAGCCACTCGGAGCATGAGTCATACCGCGTTGTTTAGTTTAAATCCTCGTTCAAATTCATTCGGAGTTTTCATATCAATCGAAGATTGCGGTCGTTCTTCGTTATAATACTTTCTCCATTTCTCAATCTTCTTCTTCGCATCAGCTAAATCATGAAACAATTCTTCGTTCAAACACTCGTCTCTAAATCTTGAGTTGAAAGATTCAACGAACGCGTTTTGAATCGGCTTTCCCGGCTGAATATATTCTATCGCAATATTTCTCGTAAATGCCCAGTTCATAAATTCTCTTGAACTCATTTCTGGTCCATTGTCACAGCGAAGTTTTTTCGGAAGCTTTGGTAAAGAATCAAAAAATGAAATCATATCGCGACTTGGAATTGAGTACGCAGCGAGAAGGCCAGGACTTCTTTTTGTACAATCATCGACGATCGTTAAACATTTTAAACTGCGGTTACTTTCAAATTTATCAAACACAAAATCAAATGACCAAATCTCATTCGGCGTGGTCGCTTTGTTGTGAGGTACTCTCGTTACGGCCATCTGCTTGACTCTCCGGCGGTTTTTAATTTGCAAATTTAATTTCCTGTAGATCCGCTCGGTTC
>JAYTHU010000052.1:0-1558 GCA_043732305.1 Oligoflexia bacterium | reverse complement strand
TGCTGCTTTTCGTATCGGTGCCCTCGCAGTAAGTGAACTGCTTCACTTACGTGAGGAATCGAAGGGCGGAGCTATGTTTTTCTAGCAAGAAAAACGAGCGAGCCGCGGCCTGCGAACTTTTTGAGCGACGGCGAAAAAAGATTTGTAGGAGATTCCTCTCGAGCATTTTCTAGGTTTCTGAAACTACTAAAACTTTCTTGCTACACTTCACCCATGACCAAAGTCTTTATCATTCCCGGCTTTAAACAAAAAACGACGAGCATCTCTTTCTCTTGGCTCAAAAAATTCCTCACCGAAAAAGGTTTTGAAGTTGTCATAGTCCCTGTCACTTGGGACCATAAAACCATTACTGATAATGTACTAGAATTTGAAAAGTTCTATTTCAAACACAAAACTAAAGAAAACTATATTCTTGGTTTTTCGTACGGAGCTGTCATTGCTCTCCTTTCTGCAGAGAAACTACTGCCTCAAAAGTTATTTCTCTGTTCCCTCAGCTCTGATTTTAAGGAAGATGTTGCAAGTATGAGTACTGCAATAAAAAAATACATTGGAAAGAAAAGAGTTGCCGACTGTCTTACGAGGAGCGGTAAAGACTTTGCAAAGAAATTAACTGTTTCAACCACTATATTTTATGGTGAAAAAGAGGGAGCAGAATATCCTCAGCTTAAAACACGCTGTGAAGAAACAGCTCGCCTTGTAAAGAATGCAAAGCTCATCATAGTTAAAGACTCCCCTCATGACATCACTCGCCCAGAGTACATTAAAGCAATTAAAGAACATTTTTAGTTTAGTCCCTTTGGATTACAAGAGCTTTTCCAAAAACACCCCAGTAGCCATGTCTTTATAACAATCCTTCCAACTGTAAAGCCTTCCACTCATCGCCACATAGACTCCGTGGGGTGCGAACTGAACTGAAGACAGCGCAAAGCCTAAATTAAAATCTGCGTCAGTGTCTTTGATGAGTTGAGATTTCAACGCTCCTGTTATGACAATCGTTTTATTAGAGATAGTTGCTAATTTTTCACCCAATTCAATCATCGCATCAGTGCCATAAATAATGACAATCTTATCGGTTTCAGATTTTTCAATTGTTTCTCTAATAAGAGCTTTATCTTCTTCCAATATGTCGACACTCACTTTTTGAAAGAGCGGTACTATTTCTGCATCAATATTTGGCTTCACATAACTTAAAATACGATTAACGGCCTCATTCCCTATGGTAAAAGCTCGATCAAGTGCGTCATATTCCTTATCAAAACTCCCTCCAGTTAGGATTATGGTTATTTTTGGTTTCATACTTTTAGTATATCAGAAACCCCCTACCCCTCTCCCCTCAAATCATGTAGAATACTCTTTAAGTTCATCAACCTCACTACGGAGCTCGTATGAAAGCTGTTCTCACAGGGCTCATCACTACTGTTTGCCTTGCAACGCAACCGTACGCCGAAGAAGTTTCTGGTCCTGGCATCCGTCTCGACCCAAGTGCCTGGAAAATAAATGAGGGACCCCTCCACCTCTCAATCAAACACTACCCTTTTCAGCGCTTCGACAACAAGAA
>JAYTHU010000051.1:0-39253 GCA_043732305.1 Oligoflexia bacterium | reverse complement strand
TGTGGGATCATGGCCCACCAAAGCGTCAACTCAAGTTTTTGACACCATTGAGCCATTTCTGAGCTCGATTTCGGTAACATCTATCGTGATTCAATTCGAAGTTTAGCCCGCTCTACGCCGTCACCTTGTCTAAACTTTGTTCAGAACGCTTGTGACCAAAAACCATATATTATGAGACCGTGCCGGATGTCCATGGCATAAGGATTGAAGTGTAATCTCTTGCAAACAATCGGAGAGATAATGAAAAAAGCTTTTGCAATCCTCACACTCTTAGTTATCCCTGTCGCATCAACCTTGGCTTTGGCACAAAGCTCGGCACTCGCGGTCGCATCTGTGTGCCTGCAGGCAACTTCACAGGTGAGGGTGCGTCTGACAAGCTTTGAATATGGCCCAAGCTCGGAAGAAACGCTCATTCAGATCTTCGAAAGTCCTTCGACTTCATTCGATAGGAATTCCTATGAAAATATTAAGACAATCGCGAAATCAAAATCGACTTCTTATTCCAATCTTTTGATCTTGGGTCAGAATTTTCTCGGGCCCGAAATAGCTTCGCTAAATATTATGGATGAGAATTCCATTGCTGAAGCTATCCATATTGAAATCGCAAATGGGAATGGGCATTTTTTAGTTATTCTTAAAAAAGAGCCGGACAGTTGCGGAGTGGCAAGTGTCGACCCCATCATCGAAGCCGTGACTAACAGCCTAACCCCACTGAAACCGCCTACGGCGGCTGACGTCAAACATCCCAATATCCGAATGGAAGATGAAGAAGACGGCGACGTCTCCCAAATGAGTCCTGTCAATCCAGAAGCTCCCGCGAAATTTTTCTTTCGCATGCCCGTTGCAGATAATTACAAACCTGCAAATCCATTGAAACCACTTCGTGGACATGGTTTCGGCGGAAGGCTTCTAAACAGTTTGGGTGCATCCCGCGAACTGATCGATTTTAAAACTGCGACCGGTCCTTTAGGTTTTGGCTCCGATGGAAAAATAATCGTCGGTAATAAATCAATGAGAGTTTTTAGACCGTCAACTACGAACGACCTTTGGAGAATTTGGAATTTACACATTGGTACAGATCTAGATATTCCTGAAGGTACACCCGTAGTTGCAATTTACTCGGGAAAAATATTTTCATTTGGAGATCTCGGTTGCCCCGGAAACACTCTCGTAGTTCAACATCAAATTCCTGGAAGTCCGCGCTTTGTTTATGCGAGCTACAAACATCTTAAGTCGTTCGGCAAATCTGTCGTTGGACAAAACGTCAATGCCGGCGATGTGATTGGATATTCTGGAGCAACCGGTTACCACATGAATCTAGCTCATGGCAAAGTAGGCTGCGTGGCTGGAGCTCACCTTCATTTTGAAATTCGAGTCGCTCGCAATGATGAACAAGATGTGATGCTCGCAAACATTGATCCGCAGGCGCAACTTCCAAAAATTTCGCATGCGACTTCCAAAAACAAACGTGGAAAATCAACGAGCAAAAATATAGTTCGAAATCTTCCAGCGCGTTTAATTTCGATCGAAGCAATGACCAGCGCGGTGAACCCTGCCGATTACATAGAACAGCTCGATCTCACTTGTAGAATGGCTAAAGAAATAGAGATCAAAAATGCGATCAGCCTCACGGCCATTCATCCTGGGTGGCTTGGCCCAATGACTTCAGGAATTTGCAGTCAGCGAACCGAAGCTGATTTGGTGAAAGAATTTGCCGAACTTCCTCAAGCTTACAAACTGACGAGTGCAGAAGAAATTTCTAAAATCTTTCCCCACACTGCGGTTCAGCCGTCTACTAAAAAAGCAGGTAAAGTTAAATCAAGATCTTTGAGACGACGATAATCCGGTTGTAGTCCTTTTCTGTGATCGAACAAACAGAAAGCCGAGACATTTTCACTAAACTTATATTCTTTAGGATTTTATCTTTTTTCATTTCAACAAGTGTCACAGGTCGCTTAAGTTTTTCGACCGGCGCTAAATCTACCGCGGACCAATCCTCTTCACTCTTGGGGTCTTTATAAGCACCCTTCACGATCTTGGTGATTCCCACGATCTCTTTCCCAACATTACTGTGGTAAAAAAAAGCGAGATCCCCGACCTTCATCGCACGCAAGTTATTGCGCGCCAGATAATTTCGGATTCCATCCCATACCGTTTTTTTGTCGAAAACGAGATCGTCGAACGAATAAACATTGGGCTCAGATTTTAAAATCCAATACTGCATTTCTTACCTCGCTTGGAATGCCAACTAGACAATATCCTTGAGTTATCATAGGCTCATGAGATGAGCAATAAGCACCTTGTTAAAGTTATCGGAAGAGTCAAACGCAACCCAGATGGATTTGGATTCCTGATCCCCAACGACCCTGAACTAGAAGACATTTATCTACCCCGTCACACAATGACTGGCATCATGACAGATGATACTGTTGAAGTGAATCGTCAGACCGAGCGCGACGGAAGATTTTCCGGCGAAGTCACACGTGTTGTGAATCGAGCACATGCTTCTACTGTTGGTCGATTTAGAACCTCACCCGTTGGTGGAGGTGGCGTAGTCGTTGATGAATCTAAAGCTTGGGGTGAAAATCTTCTAATCAAAGAAGGTAGCACTTTAGGCGCTAAAGATAATGACATGGTTTACATGCACATCTTGAGTTTCCCTGGCGAAAAGGGTGGTTTTGTTGCCGAAGTAAAAGAAATTTTAGGCGAGTCTGGAGATCCCAAGATTGATACAAAAAAAATAATTTTTGAAAAACACATCCCTTATGAATTCTCAAAACAAACTTTAGAACAAGTCAAACGCATCCCTGAAGAAGTCACCGAAAATGATTGGCGCGGGCGCAGAGATTTACGCGAGAAAAAATTCGTCACAATCGACGGCTCGACGGCTCGCGATTTTGATGATGCCGTTTACGCGGAGAAAACTTCATCCGGCTTTAAAGTTTGGGTGGCGATTGCAGACGTGAGTCATTACGTTAAAGAACATTCAGCACTCGATCAAGACGCCTACCTGCGTGGCACAAGCGTTTATTTTCCCGACATGGTTGTTCCCATGCTGCCGGAAAAATTAAGTAACGGTCTTTGTTCCTTGAATCCACACTTGCCTCGCTTAGCGATGGTCGCACAAATGGATTTAGACCACAGCGGGCATGTGACCAACTCCGAAATTTTTGATGCGGTCTTTATGAGTCATCATCGAATGATCTACGGCGAAGTCCAAGAAATCATTGATGGTCAAGAAATTGAGAAATTTAAAGACGTGAAAGAAAATGTTTTCCTCATGCGCGACATCGCGCAAATTTTAATGAAGAAACGTTTTGAAGAAGGCAGTCTCGATTTAGAAATTCCGGAATCACAACTTGTCATGAACGCTCAAGGCGAACCCACTGATGTTTTACGCCAAGAAAGAATCTTCGCTCATAAATTGATTGAAGAAATGATGTTGCTGGCCAACGTCACTGTTGCCCGATTTATTTCAGAAAAAGGATTTCCATCTCTGTACCGCGTCCATGATGATCCATTCCCTGACGCATTAAAAAATCTGGAAGTCATCGCACACAACTGGGGAATCAAAGCCCGATTGAGCATTGGAAACATTCAAAAAAATCTTATGAAAATGCTTGCTGCCGTCAAAGGTCAGCCCATGGAAATTATTTTGAGCATTCTCACTTTGAGATCCATGAAACAAGCCCAGTATCATCAGGAAAATAAAGGCCACTTTGGATTGGCTTTTAATCATTACACGCATTTCACTTCGCCGATCAGACGCTATCCCGATTTGGTGGTGCATCGAACTCTCAAAAGAATTCTAAAAGGTGAAAAGCTCACTGCTGATCAAAAGGAAGAAGAAACCGCACGCATGACGGAAATGGGAGTTTATCTCTCGTCTACGGAGCAGAGAGCAACTCAGGCCGAGCGCGATTTATTGAGCGTGAAGCGTGCGCGATTTATGGAAAAACGTGTCGGCCAGACATTTCAGGGAATTGTCACCGGTGTTCATAAGTTCGGATTCTTTGTGCAATTGCGAGAATATGACGTTGACGGCCTGGTAAGCGTGAACAGTCTCGATTTTGACTATTTTTCATACAACGAAACGTCCCAAAAGCTTATTGGAAAAAAGACCAAAACTGTGATCAGCTTAGGCGACGTTATTGACGTGAAGGTCGTGCGAGCGGACTACAACGCTCGACAAATTGATTTTGAATGGGTGAATCACAAGAATGCCAGCACAGATTCTGAGAAACGCGGGAAGACTGCGACAAATAGTGAGCGTGTTCGCGAAACACGGGTTCCGCAACGTCCTGGAAAGGGCAACGCTGGGGCAGTTCATCCTAAGAAAAATAGCAAGAACCGACGAGCTCGAAAAGCTAAGCGCGGCCGAGAGGGCTAGAATATCTTTTGAGGAACTGGGTCCAACCTTTGTAAAGTTTGGACAACTCCTCTCCACTCGCCCCAATTTAATTCCTCCTGAATTTGCAGAAGAATTTAAAAAATTCCATGACCGAGTCGCGCCTATTTCTTTTGCGGAAATTAAGTCCGTAGTTGAATCAGAACTGGGACGCCCATTACTAGATATTTTTGCGTCCTTTGATGAAACCCCTTTGGCGGCGGCAAGCATCGCCCAAGTGCACGGAGCGATTTTACCCACCGGTGAAAAAGTTGTCGTGAAAGTTCAGCGCCCCGGCATTGCAAAATTAATTCGTGAAGATCTCGGTGTTCTCTACACGATAAGTTCTTTGATCGAACGCTACATTGCAGAGTCTCGACCGTACAATCCGATCGCGGTTGTGGATGAATTTTTCAAAACTCTTGAGCTCGAAACGAATTTCTTAATCGAAGCAAATAACATAAAACGAATTGCGTTGAATTTTGCTGACGATCCGACAGTGAAAATTCCAAAAGTGTATGACAACTACTGCACGGGGCAAGTGCTGGTCATGGAACGGCTCGATGGCATTCCTTTAAGCCAATTGCGACCCGGTGATGAGAGTGTGAATCGCACTCTTATTGTTGAACGTGGACTGCGCGCTTTTTTCTTGATGGTTTTCAAACATGGACTTTTTCATGGCGATTTGCACGCGGGCAATTTATTTATTCTGCCAGACAATCGCATTGGTCTAGTGGACTTTGGAGTCGTTGGACGTCTGGCTCCAAAAATTCGCGATGCAATCGCCAATATGTTACTGGCGATTGCGACTGAAGACTATGAAACGTTTGCGTTTGAATATTTGGATTTAGCTCCCTACAACGGCGCCGTTTCGGTTGATCAGTTCACGCGGGAAATTCGCGATCTCTTTGGACCCTATTATGGAATGACTTTTAAGAATGTGAATATGGGGAAACTTCTCATGGATTCCACCGCCATTGCTGCAAAGCACTCCATTGTCATGCCGTCCGATCTGATGTTGTTTTTCAAAGCAATTGTCACAGTCGAAGGAATGGGCAGAACCATTCTCAAAGATTTCGATGTTCTTAGCTACATGACGGAATTTTCTCAAGAAGTGATCGCCGATCAACTAGACCCTCAGAAGTTATTAAAATCATTGCATCGCTTTGGTCGAGACACAAAAGGTTTGATTTCGGTTCTGCCTCGCCAACTGAAACAAATGATGCGGAAATTAAACTCGCGTGATTTCGCACTTGATGTTCATATTTCCGAACTTCGCGATCTCAAAGTCGCTTTAGAAAATGCTGGTTTTGTGCTTGCTCGTGGCATTTTGGCAGCGGCGCTCATTATTGCTGGAACTTTCGACCTGTCCTTCAATAAGGGCCCTCAGCTCCACGGGCTACCTGTGCTTACTTTATCCTGCTATTTTCTCGCTTTTTGGATTTCAGTTTTCCTTTTTCAGAAAAAGAAGTAAAAGAAACGAATGTCAAACCCCGATCAAATTCGCGAGATCTCTCGCCGGCGAACTTTCGCCATTATTTCCCATCCTGATGCGGGTAAAACCACCCTCACCGAAAAACTATTACTCTATGGTGGCGCTATTCGCCAAGCGGGTGCGGTCAAAGCTAAGACCAATCAAAAGCACACAACCTCTGACTGGATGGAAATCGAAAAGCAGCGCGGAATTTCGATTTCTACATCCGCTTTGCAGTTTGAATATGATGGGTATCGAATCAATCTGCTAGATACGCCCGGTCACAAAGATTTCTCGGAAGATACTTATCGCACACTGACTGCCGCCGATTCCGCGGTCATGTTGATTGATGCGGCCAAAGGTGTTGAGCCGCAGACGCGAAAGTTGTTTGAAGTTTGTCGCATGCGCGGAATTCCCATTTTTACTTTCATCAATAAAATGGATCGCAACGGTCGCGACCCCCTCGATCTAATAGACGAATTAGAAAATGTTTTGGGCATTCGATCATGGCCCGCCACTTGGCCCATTGGTATGGGACCAGATTTTAAAGGCGTGTTTGATCGTCAAACAAAAGAAGTTTTAGTTTTTCACAAAAGTGATGAAGCGAATGCTAAAAATAAACTCACCTCCAATCGCGTTTCCGCGATGGAATCTCCTGAATTTATGGACGCACTTGAAATTTTGGAATTGGCTGGCGACCCCTTCGATCAACAAAAAATATTAAATGGTCAACTTAGCCCCATATTTTTCGGCAGCGCGATGAATAATTTTGGCGTCGAGTATTTCTTAAATAAATTTATTGAACTTGCGCCTGCTCCATCTGCACGCGAGAGCACCACGGGGATTGTCAACGCAACTGATGATCGCTTTTCGGGTTTTATTTTTAAAGTTCAAGCGAACATGAATCCTGATCATCGTGACCGCGTGGCTTTTTTGCGCGTCTGTTCCGGAAAATTTACTCGGGGCATGGCCGTGCGCCACGCTCGATTGAAAAAGGAATTTAAATTAAATAAGCCCTTCCATTTGTTCGCGCAAGAGCGAGAAATCATCGAAGAAGCTTTTCCTGGCGACATCGTCGGCTTGATCGACACGAGTGGTGAATTGCGAATTGGCGACACTTTGTCCGACGGAGAACCGATGGCTTATGAAGGCATTCCACAATTTTCTCCCGAATTTTTTGCAAACGTATCGAGCAAAGATCCACTGAAACGAAAGCAATTCCAAAAAGGACTGAATCAATTGCGCGAAGAAGGTGTC
Source organism: Oligoflexia bacterium (assembly GCA_043732305.1). GTDB lineage: Bacteria > Bdellovibrionota > Bdellovibrionia > JABDDW01 > JABDDW01 > JAYTHU01. The sequence goes on along the minus strand of JAYTHU010000051.1, from coordinate 32,135 downwards.
GCTCAAGTGTTCCGTCAGAAATTCCTTGGCGATCAAGCTCCCATCTTAGGCGTGGTTGGTGTTTTGCAATTTGAAATTTTTCAATATCGTTTAAAATCAGAATACGGCGTGGAAATTCGCGTCGAACGACTTTCGTATAATTATCTGCGATGGGTAGAAGGTCCAGAGGCCGACATTCAAAAGGTTGCCGACCGTAAAGACAACATGCTCATCGAAGATCGTGACGGCAATTCCGTCATCTTATTTGAAAACGAATGGGCTCTCGATTACGTTGCCAAAAACTTCCCCAATCTCACGTTCTCAAAGACAAAAGTAATCTAATAAAAAGCCGTACCCCTTTTGTGAGGAGCACGGCTTTTCTTTGTTCACTAAATCTTGTCAAAACTACTACGTTTGCGGATTAGGTACGGCGTACCTAATTCATCCACCCGTTAGTGAGAGAACTCACTGAGGCGAAGCTTGCTACGGCCAGTGCGGCCGCGGCAGTCACAATCCATGTCATTGAATTAGTCATAACATCTCCTTATGTTAAGAGTTTAAGTGCTATCTGCTGAGAAGCGTTTGCTTGAGAGAGGACCGAGACTCCGGCTTGCAATAAAATATTATTGCGAGTCATTTCCGAAGTTTCTGCCGCGATGTCCGTATCTCTAATTCGGCTGTTGGCCGCAGACATATTTTCATCGCTCACTCCCAAATTTTGTACCGTGGACTGAAGTCTATTCTGTAAGGCTCCGAAGTTTGCTCGGATCCCGTTCACACTCGTGATCGCTTCATCAGCGGCGGCAAGGGAAACTTGCGCACCTTCTTTTGTGGCGATGTTGTGAGGAACCAGACCTAAAGCTTCCAGCGTGCTGTCAGCGGCCGAGGCATTAAAGGTGATTCGATCCTTGAAGTCATCGTTATGAACTCCAACTTGAATGGCTAGCACTCCGCCCGTTCCATTCAAAAGATCGCGACCATTAAACCGGGTCACTTCCGTAATTCGCTGAAGCTCTTGCTTCAACTGCTGATATTCCACATCCAAAAATCCACGTTCTCTATCACCAATTGTGTCAGAGGCTGCTTGCACACCCAACTCTCGAAAACGGATCAGGATATTACTGACTTCCTGAAGGCCGCCTTCCGCGGTTTGAACCATGCTGATCCCGTCGCTGGCATTTCGAGATGCCATTCTCATACCTCTAATTTGAGCTTTGAGATTTTCCGAGATCGCTAATCCTGCGGCATCATCGGCCGCTTTATTTATTCTGCTGCCTGATGATAACCTTGCCATTGAGTTGTGTAGCACACGCTGTGATTCTGATAAATTTCTCTGCGCATTGATAGATGCCACGTTAGTCGATATTCTAAGACCCATACTATCCTCCTTGCATACTCAGAAACCTCCATGTTTCGCGGCCATCCAATTGGCCATCACAGGCATCTTGCCTATGGGTTAAATTCGCTAGAGCATATGAAAGTTGTAGGAAGTGCTTTGCTCCTAAAGCATCCCATAATATAATCGGAAATAAATATTATTTACTTGAGTCTAGATTTTAATTTTTTTAATTTTTGGATTTATTGTTTGGAACTACAGAGAAAATGCTCCGGAGGTCAAGCCTCCGGAGCGCGCAGGAAACAGGTGTCAAATATCGTGCGACCACGATTCGTTAATTCAAATTTGCTAATAACTACTTAACTAGAGTTCGGGTGTATTCAGCCAAAGGTTCGTTCCGCCAGGAATCAACCCATGGATTGTTTGAGTAGTGTTAATGCCACTCCTGTAGACTGATTCGCTTGAGCGAGCACCGAGGCACCAGCTTGCAACAAGATATTATTTCTTGTGAGTTCCGAAGTTTCTTCGGCCACATCAACGTCTCTGATTCGGCTATTCGCAGCAGACATGTTTTCGTTGCTGACAGCTAAATTGTTAACAGTTGATTGGAGTCTATTTTGGAGTGCACCAAAATCCGCTCTCATTGCCGAAACGCTGATAATGGCGTTGTCGATTGCTGAGAGTGAATTCTGAGCTGATGCTTTGTCTGCAACAGAAGTCAAATTGACTCCTAAAGCTGCAGTCGAAGAATCGGCTTTGGATGCGTCGAACATTATTCTGTCAATGTTTGGATTATTTCTGATACCCACTTGGATATCAAAGACGGCGCCAGTTCCGTTCAACAGCGGAGTAGAGTTAAACTCTGTACCGTCTGCGATACGTTGAATTTCTTGGAGCATCTGCTCATACTCAACGTTTAGGAATTGACGTTCGGTGTGCCCGATCGTATCAGAAGCTGCTTGCACTCCAAGCTCGCGCAATCTGATCATGATTGAGGAAATTTCGTTGAGTCCACCTTCTGCGACTTGCACCAGACTGATACCGTCCTGCGCATTTCGAGAAGCTTGTTTGAGACCGCGGATCTGAGCTCTCAAGCTTTCGCTGATTGCTAAACCTGCAGCATCATCGCCGGCGCGATTGATTCTGAAACCTGAAGACAAACGCTCCAAGCTTTTATCATGAGCGAGTTTTGTGCCCATCAAGTTACGTTGCGCATTGATTGACGCCACGTTTGTGTTAATTCTTAAGCCCATATCATCCTCCTTGAATGTCTCAGTTCTCATCTTGAGAACTGCGAGGCTTCATGCCCCCAGGGACCTTTGCCAGGAACCATTCCTGACACTTACTTATTCGGAGCTGCCGTTATTTTCTTAAGTGTTATTCGAATAAAAATGAATATTTTTTTTACAGGACTTTTGTCTCTGTCGATTTTCCCAGCCTTTAGTTTGTGACAGAAGTGCTGGCATCGAACCTGCAATAGCTGACGGAAATTTCAATTGTGAAACTTAAATCGAACCAGACTTTGTTCGAGGTAAATTATTTTGAAAAAAATATGTCTATGTCTATTTAAATGTCTAACATCAGCCTTAGCGGCGAGCATTCTTTTATTATCCTCGATCTCAAATGCAAATGGCTGGGCGAAAGCTTCATCTGGCAAAAGTTCATTTCGAGATCTCGGCGATATCTTTTCAGTCCCCGTTCCAGTCGCGCACATAGAGGGCGCAAGACTTGTTTTATTTAATCACAAACTCGCAGAAAAATTGGGACTCACCGCTCTTGATGAAACACATCTGCAAAAACTGTTGCTCGGAAATTTCGCGATGATGGTCACGACAGAGGAAAAAGCCGAACGATTTTTTTTCTCCACTTATTCGACAGAATTTAGACCGGACGGCGCGACTGAAAATACAGGTTCCCTGGGGGACGGTCGAGTCACATGGAGTGGCGAAATCATTCTGCCGTTAGCGAATGGACAAACCATTTATCTTGATGTTTCCCTAAAGGGTGTTGGTCGCACTCCGCTCGCAAAGCCCTTTGAGAAAGACGCAAAAGGAAATATAACCAATCTTCAATACAGTGATGGTCTCCAAACAATGTCCGAAGGAGCCAGAAGTTTTATCGCGAGCCAAGCCGTTGATGGTAATGGAGTCAACGCGGTGGTTGATCTCGCCGTTTTTGAATTGCCTCTCAAGAAGGTTGATCCTTTTAGTGAGAAATTGGAAAATGCCTCCCTTACAGTGAGAGTAGGAAACCAAACTCGAATCTCACAATTCGAGTTCCATCATCAATCGCCCGAAAATTTTAAAATTTTTTTCAATTACGCCGTCAAACGCAATCTGGGACTTCCACTCACCACGGCAGTTGACACAAGCCACGTTGAAAAATATTTGGTGGATCTCAACAAAGCTCTAGCGACTCAAGCCGCCTACTTTGTTGATCTTGCATTTGTTCATGGATCGCCAACAGCTGGAAATCAAACCACTGCCGGAATGCCGATCGACTACGGGACTTTCATGGCGATGGACGCTCATCACGGCGAGATGGCCTACATGAATGGCCAACTGTTTGTGAAAGATCAGTCAATGGTTATCTCAAATTACATGGGTCTGGTTACCCATTTTATGGAATTGCCTTCCTATCCCGGTGTCACACCGTTAAATTTGAATTGGCTTTACTCTGAATTTGATCTCCAGTTTAAAAAGGTACTCACGGAGCTCTGGTTAGAGCGACTCGGACTGACCTCAATCCAAATAAAATCACTGTCCGCCAAAGACAAACGCCTGTTTTACATCGCCGCCAATAGTCTACAGACAAGCGCGGAGAGGACGGTGAAATTTTATGGTGGCGAAATCAAGCCCTCTGCTTTTGACATGAGAAAGGTATTTCGAGAATCTATTCGCGTCTCATTTATGGATCCTGAAAAGAGAATGAACGCTTGGATCTCGGTTCTCACACCCTCTCAGAACTGGAATGCCAATAAACGGAAAGATTTTAGACGCCGCTCGGCGTTTGCCAATAGATACTTGAAAGAACCCAAGCTCAATCTGGCTATGCGAATCTATCTCTACCAATTGACTGAAATGGTGAACCATCTTCAGCTTCCCCAAGAAGCATTTAATGAAATGATCGAACGTGCGAAATACATCAATCGTCCCAGTAGAATCGAGAGCACTTTTCCCGATCTCTCACCACTCATAAAACACATGCGAGATCCCGATCAAACTTACACTCAAAACAACGCTGAGGCTCAAAAGTTAATCGATAGTCTTGTCGACCGCCCACAAAATGGCTGTCGCACCTTACTTAATTCCATAAAAAATGACGCGGGTCTGGACAGAGCGAACTAGACCTTGGCCGAGTATTGAAAAATACATATTTCGACTACTATTAAAGGTAGGTGAAATGCCGGAAAAGGATGAGTTTCTATGGAAGGACCTCGAGCCCCGACAACAAATGAATACACAGACATTGTTAAGTTTTTAAATGAGAACTTGCGTGAAAATACGGAGTGGTCAGTGACAGAAGAATATCCCACGGTATTCAACCTAGCAAATCTTCATAATTTTCGCATCATCAAAGACAAGGAGTCTTCGGAGATTCTAAGTCACGCGGTTATCAAACCCATCATTGTCAAAACCCGCCGCGGTATATTTAAAGTTGGATGCCTGGGCAGTGTTGTTACAAATGAAAAACATCGCAATCAAGGTCTAAGTCAAAATGTGATTAAAGATTGTCTAGAAGAAATTAAAAATCAGAACTGTGATTTTGCTATTTTATGGACGAACCTTTTTGATTTCTATCGCAAGATGGGATTTGAACTTGCCGGCACTGAGGTAAGTTTTCTCATTGATCGACCACTGCTGGTTCCTAAAATTAATGCAGAACATCCTTCATTAAGAATTATTCAGGACAATAAGGTTGATCCAGCAGCTCTTTACCGAGTTTATTCTCAGCACAGCGTCACATCGGTTAGATCATTGGATGATTTCGATAAATTCTTGAAAATCCCAAACTCACGTCTCTACACCGCTTGGAGCACCACTGGTAAATTGGAAGCTTATGCTGTTGAAGGGAAAGGCGCGGATCTTCAAGGCTACATTCATGAATGGGGCGGAAGTGTTGATGCAATGACGTCTCTGCTTTCTCACATCCGTGGGGTAAATGACAAAGCAGTGACATTGATTTGCCCCACTCATGCGCAAGGTTTAGTCAGACACTTAGAAAGTCTCGGTGTGAAACGGGTTGATGGTTACTTGGGTATGATAAAAATTGTGAATCGCGAAGCTTTATTCAATAAAATCATTAAAAATGCCAAACTTGAATGGGGTATTGAGAGTTTCAATCTGGAATACCGCGAAGGTTGGTATTATTACGGCGTCGGTAAAAATCAATTTAAGACGGATCACGAAGGTGACATCGTCAAACTTATTTTTGGTCCGATGAAACCTAGCAAACTTGTGGATCATGGAAAAGAAACCAACGAAATTTTAGATAAAATTTTTCCTTTTGAAATGTGGATATGGGGCTGGGATAGCATATGAAGAAAAATTTTGGATCAAGTGCGACTTCAATATTAGTTGTTTCCATTATCGGAGCCTCAGCACTGATCACTTCCAGTTGTATGGTGAAACCACCTGATGATGGAAGTAATCTTGGAACGCCAACAAATGCGCAACAAATCCAAGCGGCAATTTTGCAAGCTCAGTCTGGTGTGACTCAAGATCAGGCGTATCACGTTGGTGATTACGGGACCCTCACACTTTCGGATAATATCATTCAAAGTTCAATCATTGAGGAAACTCATATTTTGCAGGTCACTGAAATCAATCCTAAATACATTTTCTACTCGGATCACACCGTGGAAACTGGTGCATCTCAGGATTATGAAATTGCCCGCGATCCTGTCGCCACTGCTCCACCAGTGCAACCCAAGTCCATGATCTTGGTGAAGCACTCACCCGTTTCGTTTAAAAATAGAATGAAAAAGATTTTTACCGAGATGGAAGTAAAAGTCGAAAATCTTTTACCACTTTTCCCCGCTGCTAGTCCGAGCAAAATTGCCGACATGATTTCTGGAAGCTCCAGACAGATTGCGCGAACTCTGAATAAGATCGAAATCGAAAAATCTACGGCTATGGGTGACGACAGCCCTCAAGTATTTAAAAGATCCGAAGGTTCTCTCACGACTTTTGAAAATTCAATTCACGATATTTTAAAACGAAAAATCTCTAGCCAGAATCTTTCGACTCTTGCAGGAAAAATGCACGCGATGTCCTCGGCGTCACCAACTCCTAGCGCGTCACCTTCAGCTTCTCCGGCACCGGTAGCAACAGCAACTCCGAGCCCTTCCACTTCCGCAGTGGCCGGTGACACGATCAGTTATTATGGTCTCACGGTGACCAAACACAAATACACCACTACAAATTGTTCGCAACTTCCTGGCTGCACTGCGAACGCCACACGACTTCAGTTTGTCGAGATCGACACTGCGCCCGATGGAAGCACCATGAAACTAAACTGGACTTATGAAGTGAGCAACCAGGTTCCGGGAAACTTCATGATCTTGGATCAATGCTTTTCCACCGTGGTTACCCAAAATGACAATCAGTTGCCGCTCACCAAGTGCGCGCACGTGGGAAGTTTTATTTTCGGCTCAGGAACAATTTCCCAATAATTTAAATTTTATCGTAATCAATAAATTTGTAGGGCAGATTGTCACCTTCACTGGTGGCATGCTGCTCTTCAAAAAAGACGCGGTAGCCGTTTAAATTCACTTTTGGGAAATGGGCATTTCCGCGAAAATTTTTTCCGATTATCGTGAGATATAATCTTTGCATTTGCGGAAGCGCTAACGTAAAAATCTCGCCGCCACCTAAAATGAAAACTTCCCTATCTGTAGATTTATAAGGCTCAAGTGCCTCTTCCAAAGAATGACATATTCTGAGGGAAGTTCCCTCTGAAGGCATTCCCTTGATGGCTTGATTGTTTTCTAAAGTTCCCTTATTTAGGAAATTAGGCCAATAGTCCTGCGCACGAGTGATGACAACATTTTCTCGACCGGGCAAAAGACGATCAAGCGAGTCCAAAGTTTTTCGACCCATGATCACTGGGTGCCCACTCGTTATTTTTCTGAAACGCCTGAGATCTTCGGGTAATTTCCAGGGAAGCTTATTGTTATTGCCAATGACGCGATTTTTCGCCATTGCCACTATAAAAGAAATTATCAATTGGGACCTCGGTAAATTTAGACGCTAATTTCAGCTTTGATCCCAGGATGTGGGTCATAACCTATGAGCTGGAAATCTTCATATTTGAAATCAAAAATATTTTTTATGTCACGATTCAAAATCATTTTTGACAGTGGCTTGGGCTCACGTGTGATTTGCAATTTCGCTTGTTCAAAATGATTATTATAAAGATGCGCATCACCCAGTGTGTGAATAAATTCTCCGGGAACCAAGTTGCAAACTTGAGCGACCATCATAGTGAGGAGCGCGTAACTTGCAATGTTAAATGGAACTCCTAAAAAGACGTCGGCGCTGCGCTGATAAAGTTGGCAGCTCAATACACCATCGTTCACATAAAACTGAAATAGCGCATGGCAAGGCGGCAACGCCATCTTTTCGATCATCCCCACATTCCATGCGCTGACAATATGCCGGCGAGAATTTGGATCACGTTTGATATTTTCGATCACTTGAGAAATTTGATCAACTGTGTGCCCGTCAGCGGCCAACCAAGAACGCCATTGAACTCCATACACTGGACCAAGATCGCCATTTTCATCGGCCCAGTCGTCCCAGATAGAAACTTTGTTGTCCTTCAAGTAGCGAATGTTTGAATCGCCGGACAAGAACCACAGCAACTCATGAATCACACTTTTCATGTGCGCTTTTTTTGTAGTTACAAGCGGAAAGCCTTCCGCCAGATCATAGCGCATCTGATAACCAAAAACCCCGCGGGTGCCAGTTCCAGTTCGATCAGTGCGATCAGATCCGGTTTCAAGAATATGTTTCAAAAGTGTTTGATATTGCTGCATGGCTTTCCCCTGCTTGTGAAAATCCGAAGTTGTGACTAATATATCTGCCAGACGTAAACCATGTCAAAGGGGGAAAAGTTCATGGAAGTCAGAGATCCGCTGCATGGAAGTATTGAACTTACGCCGCCCGAGACGGCAGTTATTGACCAGGCTTTTTTCCAAAGGCTGAGAAATATCAAGCAATTAGGCTTCACGGAGTTTGCTTTCCCTGGCGCGACGCACAACCGGTATTGCCATTCTTTAGGGGCCATGCACCTTGCCGGGCGCGTGTTCGACCACATTTTCCAGGGCCATAAATTCACTTCTAAAGACGTCCGCTGGCGATTTCGTCAGCTTTTAAGGCTCGGGGCACTATTGCATGACATTGGCCATGGGCCTCTCAGTCATACAACTGAAGAAGTTATGCCGCCACTTTCAGAGTTACAGTTAAACGTTCCAGGGATGCGCGCGACCAAACGCATTCGTGCTAACCATGAAGACTACACTCTCAAAATTATTACCGATTCAAGTATGACGGCTGTTTTGAAAAGTGAGTTTTCAGATCTCTCGCCCCTGCACATCGCACAACTGATTGATCTCAATCTCACCGCACACGATGATTTTTTTATCGATGGGGGATTAAATTTCCGCCCAATTCTATGTCAGCTCGTAAGCAGTGAACTTGATGTGGACCGTATGGATTATCTTGTTCGCGATAGTTACTATTGCGGAACAAGTTATGGTCACATCGATTCAGATTGGCTCATCGCCAATTTGACTTATCATGAGCACAAAGGCTCTGTGCACTTGGCTCTGAATCGCCGCGCCCTTTATACTTTCGATGATTTTTTGATTTCCCGGCTGCACATGTTCTTGATGGTTTATTTTCATCACAAGGCGATCATTTACGACGAAATGCTTTTGAAGTATTTGAAATCTCCAGACTGCACTTTCTTTTTGCCCGCGCAAATTGAAAATTATCTGGAGTATGACGATTATCGAATCCATTCGCATTTGGCGAAAAACTCTAACCCACTCGCCAGCATGATCGCCCAACGAAGACCATACCGGCTATTTTTTGAAGGCCATTTTCAGAACGCCGACGATGTAGCACGCGTCTCACGAAATCTAGAAAGCGAAGGATTGGATTTTATCACTGCGAGCTCAACCGGTAAGCTCAGTAAATATTATTATCCTGAAGATCAAAAAGAGGGTTTTGATATTTTTGTGATCGAGGACAATCACGTGGATCCAAAGAAAGTCACGCGCATTGAAGAGGCCACGCAAATCTACAAAAAATACGAAGACACTCGACGCATCGATCGCGTGTACGTTTCGCCCCACGATTACGTCAAAGCCCAAAAAATCTTAGGCAAAGTTTAATCGGGAGCATTTTTTGCGAAAAGACAATGGAAGTTAGTGAGCGAACCCAGGTGGTTTGGTGCCTTCAGCATGTTGAGGAATGTTTTTAAAGTTAATCAGGACCAATATCCCACAGCTGATCATAACCATTCCTGCAAGCCAGTAAGGAGCTCCCGAACTTATTCGACTGAACAAATATCCGCCAGTGATTGGCCCAAAAATACGAGCCAGACTTCCCAAACTTTGAGTGACGCCCATGACTTCGCCTTGAACATTTTCACCAGCTGCCAAACTCACACTACCTAAAATGGCAGGGCTACTCATGCCGGACCCTAGGGCTAGTAAAGCGAGAGTAAACATCAGAACAGGTTGCGTGAAAGCAAACGCAGTTAAAATCAAACCTACTCCACCTAGTAAAGAACCAGCCACCAAAACTTTCCCTTCACCGAATTTAGGAAGAAATTTACGAATGAGATAACCTTGGGTGAAAGCAATCACGATGCCCACGTAAGCAAAAAGTTCTCCGGTTTGCCTGACTTTGAAAGCCAATCGTTTTTCCGTAAATAGTGCGAGAGTTGATTCCATATTTGTCATTGCAAAAGTAGCCAAGAAAAATACCAGCAGTAGCCAATTCAAACTTGGATTTCGAAAGTGCGTGGTTAAACCTTCCCAACGAGATTTTTTGACAACGCTTTTATTTCGCGCGCGAACTTCAGGAGTCAAACTTTCCGGCAAAATAAAGTATGCGAGTATAAAATTTAACAAACAAAGAGCACTGGAAACGAGTCCCGGAAATCCCATTCCAAAAATACCGTCGGGTGAGTGTCCAAGTGCCGTACCAACTATCGGCCCGACTTCGCTTAATTTTGCGCCGATCGCTGGTCCAAAAATAAATCCTAAACCGAATGCTGCGCCAACCATACCCATAGCTTTAGATCGATTTTCTTTGGTAGAAATATCGGCGACGTAAGCTTGAGCCGTACTGATATTAGCCCCGAACATTCCTTGAAGCGCGCGGGTGAAAAACAACATGGCAAGTGACCCTGCTGCAGCGAACGAGAAAAATGCAGCAGCTCCACCTAAAATCGAAATCAAGATAATCGGTCTTCGACCTACACGATCTGACAATCGTCCCCAGATGGGAGCAAAGACAAATTGCATGAGTGAATAACTCGCACTCAATAAACCTACAGTGAGTGCCGATCCACCAAAATGTTCTGTGTAGTAAGGACTGAGCGGAATAATAATTCCAAATCCCAGTAGATCGATAAAGACCGTGAGAAATATGACCAGCATAGGAGAAAGCTTTTTGCGTTTAATTTCCATCGCACAAATCTGTCTTAAATTGGAGCTTGAGACAATCTAAAAGTTGATGAATGCTGAGAGCATGTTAAAAATTCTATCAGTGCTGATTTTTTCATTTCCCCTATTTGCTCAAGCGGATCCATTCGGATTCGTTCAAACGAGGCTCGGTCTTTACGACGAGACCAGCTACCTTCTGACAAATAGTAATTTTGATAGTAACGGAAACATTTTCACGATTGGCAATGGCTATCAACTTCAGGAAATAAAGACCCAAGCTGGCGGAACTTATGACATCACAGATTTCTTCGGAGTTCATGCCGATGTCAATTTCAAGCAGGTGCAAACCCAAGGTCCTGGATATAACTTCACAACAAGTGGGATTGGGGAAGCCGCCTTCGGAGCAGGCCTGCAGCTGTTTGATGTTGCCGGCTTTAAACTCATCCCGGATATCACCCTTGTGACCAACTTGGCCCCGCTTCCCGGTGCTACCGCAGCTGCCTTTATCACCGATGGAGCTTTTGTAGTTCAAGGATTGGCTTACCTAGCCAAGAAATTCTGGATCACGGATATGTCTTTTTATGCTGGGTACAAGTGGAGATCTCAAGGCTTGAGTTCCCAAATACCAGTCGGGATTATTTCTCGAACTGAGTTTGGGAAATACATCTTCTTGTTTCTAAAAGTCTACGGGGAGTTCACGACGAGCAACGATCAATATACCAGCACGCCCTCGGTTCGCGCCACGCCGATACTTTTGTTCAACGGTGGAAGCACGATCTACGATTCAATCAACCCACAGTTTTTCTACGTTCAAGCGAAATTGGGCTGGAATATTAGCCGAGATTTCGACTTGGCTGTCGGGGTGAACCAAACAATCACCGGAGCACGGACCAATCTTGAATCTCGAGCGATGGTGACACTCGCATTTAGTCACATCCTTGAGGCCCGGAGCAAGAACTCAGAGCCCGCCTTGTCCCACAAGCGTTCTCGCGACGCAAAACCCGTACGAAATCAAGACCCTGACAAGTTTGAAGTTGACAGCGGCAATGAATGATTGTCATTTAGTGACTCGACACGCCACTAATTAGGCACCATCCATATATTGAAGGAGATCAAATGGGACGCAACGACAATCGTCGCTCACTGAAAATGAAACGTATCAAGGCTCAAAAGAAAAAAAAGGTGAGAACCAAGAAACGTATCGACGACGCTAAACGTAAGAAATAATGCCGAGAGCGCTCTTACAGATTCTTGTTTTGGCATCGGTGCTTTTGATTTCTGCTTTGGCTAATGCTCAGCAAGAACGTCCCGCTAATATTCAAGGCGGTATTTCTGTCAGCACGGTGGGCTTCAACCCCATCAACCCCACTGCAAACACGATCATTTTTAACAATGGCTTGGCCTTTTCTCTGTATGGATTAAAGGCACTGGGTAATTCCGGTTTTCATTTGGTCGGCGCGATTCAGTACAAAAAATCCAACGGAACTCTCAACTACAATTACATCAGTCCAAGCGGCGTGAATTATCAGGCGAGCAAAGTTAACTTTGCTTTCGATAATTTAGATGTGCAATTGGGTTTACGATTGAAATTTCTGGAAAATTCCGGAATTCGACCCTTCATTGAAGGCGGCGTAAACGGCGGATTCACGCAATTCACCTATGATAACACTCTTAAAACCGCAGCTATTGTGGCCGCTGGATCTGATTACAGATCGAGTGATTCGGCTTTAGATTTTGGTATGTATTCATCTTTTGGCATTGAGCTTCAGCTAACCCACTCTATCTGCCTCACTCCTGCGGTGAAGTACGAACATAACTCCACACGCGCAGTACCGACTCTCGGCAACCTCTCACTCACATACGACACTCTCATCTACGGCGGCGGCCTCGATTTTAAATTCTAATTTATTTTAAAAATTCGAGATTGCGAGTGGTCGATGAACCTTCGTCGGCACTTAACGTTGGTTGATTGTTGTAGTGATTATTCCTATCAATCATTTCCAGGTGAGAAGAGACGAGATTTTTAAGTGCGACTTCGAACTGAATCTTTTGTCGCTTGAGATCGCTGATCTCTTGATATGTCTTTCGTAAGGAGTCGCGAGCATCGCGAACAATGGCTTCAGCGCGACCTTGGGCTTCATTCATGATCAATGCAGATTCGCGCTCGGCGTCTTTTCGAAGATTTTCCGTCATCTTGTGCGCCGTCATGATTGTTTCTTTCAAGGATTTATCACGCTCTTTAAATTCCATCATTTGAATTTCTTTTTCGCGAATGGTTTCCTTCAAGTGATTGCGCTCACGAATGATGCCTTCCATCTCTTCCGCGACATCTCTCAAAAATGAAATGACTTCTTCTTGATCAAGACCAAAAGTTTTGCGGCTAAAAGTTTTGTGAGTGATATCGATGGGTGCAATCTTCAAAACAACCTCCTTGTGCGAATTCCCCCCAATCATTGAGAGGCTCAAATTTTATTATAGTGATTCCGCACGAGATTGGGAAGCTTGGAGCGCAAGCTTTAGAATTTTTTCTAGATTATTTTCCGAAAGAGACTTTAGTCCGGCAAATGTTGTTCCCTTTTTACTTGTGACTGCGTCGCGCTGATATTCAAGGCTCACGTCCTGATTTTGTAACGCCATGAGTGACGCTCCAAAAAAGGTTTGAATGGCGATACTTTTCGCGTCACCAGTTTCTAAACCTTGGCCTTGAATCCATGATTCAAAAATGCGGATGAATTCAAAAACAAAACCAACTCCTGAGGCGGCCGCAGCCGTAATGACATTCACTTCGGCGTCACTATGAACCTCGACCACCAAACCCAGACTAGAGAACACAGCCAGAACTTCCTTACGCACCTTCAGACGTGCGGCTGCCGAAAGCTTTGGATGAAAATCGAGATATATCCCAAAAACACCTTGAAAGACTTGCGCAGGAAGATTCGCCATAACTCGAATAACTGCGGGATTGTTCGGAAAAAATTCTCGCAGTCGCGACATTTTTACGCCGGCTGCAAGTGAGATCACAACTGGAAAAGTGGCCGACGAGGAATAGTTTTGGAGCTTGGACATCTCCATTAATACGGGCTCAAGATCTTGAGGTTTTACTCCTAAAATGACAACGGAACTTTTGGAAATAAGATCCGAGTTCGATTTAGAATTGATGAATTTATGTTTTTTAGAAAATTTTAAAATTTTTGGTTGAGAGCGATTGGTGGCAATAATTTGTCTGTGGAGCAATGTTTTTTTCTGTAAAGCTCCGGAAATGATCGCTTGAGAAAGATTTCCACAACCAATAAATCCCCAGATTTTATTTCCGCTTTTCATAGAATCAGCGAGGCCCGAAAATAGCGGTTCCAACTCTGACCATAGTTGCGCCTTCTTCAATGGCCACTTCAAAATCATGAGTCGTGCCCATACTTAATTCTTTGTAGCTGCCACTTTCAGCGGGAACAAACTTGGCAGTTTCTTCTCGAAGTTTTCGAAGCTGTGCAAAATATTTTCTCGAAGAAGAGGGCTCGACATTTAAAGGTGGCAAAACCATCAAACCTTCAATGCGCAAGTTTTTAAGAGGTACTATTTTTTTCAAAAGTTCGGGAAGATCCGCAGCGGAAACGCCGCCTTTTGTAGGTTCATCTCCAAGCTTAACTTGGATCATGATATTTTGAATGACACCTGCTTCGACGGCTCTTTGATCCAAAGTTTTCCCAAGTTCAAAACGGTCAACGCTTTGAATTGTTAGAAATTTTCCAACAACAAATTTTGATTTGTTAGTTTGAAGAGCTCCAATCAAATGCCATTTGATATCGATCTCAGGTTTACCAGTTTTAATTTTTTCAATTTTTCGAGTGGCTTCTTGAACATAGTTTTCGCCAAAGTTCAAAACTCCGGTCGCAGCAACGGCAACCATTTCTTCCAATGATTTAGTTTTGCTTACTGCAATAAGAGTAACACTTCCCGCAGCTCTACCTGCGCGGACTTCCGCTTCGCTTATTCTTTTTAGGACGTCTTGAAGTTTGGACATTCCATTTCCGTTTTCTAAGCTCGTCTCTAACATCGGTGATTGGGAGGCCGATAACATTCAACAAATCCCCATCAACCAGATTGATGAAAGCTCGAGCCAGACCTTGTATTCCATATGCCCCAGCTTTGTCGAATGCCTCTCCAGAGTCAAGGTAGTCTTCAATAATGCTACGTTCTAATTTCTTGAAACCAACTCGGGTTTGCACTATTTTGGTCACTCCGAGACCTTCGTCGTGATTGTACAAGCTATAGGCAGTGCAAACTGTGTGAATCTTACCACTCAAAAATTTAAGCATGCGCACAGCGTCACGACGATCTTTCGGCTTGTTTAATACTTTTCCCTCTAGAACCACAGTTGTATCAGCAGAGAGAATTAGAAATCCCTTTTTAAATCGCTTAGTTATCTTATCTGAGATGGCTTCAACTTTCCCTTCAGCAACTGCACACAAGTTTTCCTCGAAAGTTAGGTTTTCATCAAATGATTCCGATGAGTTGGATGGGTAAACATCAAATTTAAAACCGGCGTCAGTAAGTATCTCACGGCGGCGTGGAGATTGAGATGCAAGGATGAGTTTCAGAAATTTTGGTTTTTTTGTTTTCATTTTGCGGAGCATATCATGATCTCGAATCAAATTTTACTGATTTTAGGAATGTTGGCTGGAGGCCTTTGCGTCTTCTATAGTTGCCGGTCGTTTTTTGATTCGCTCTTCGCAAACAAGATCACTTCCAATCTTGTTTGGGGGGAATCTTCAGATCTTCCTATCAAATCGAAATCTCCCATCATCACTTTGACAAGACCCCTGCTACACAAACTTGTGATTCCACTTTTGGCAAAGTACAAATTCGAAGAACATAAAAAAAGTATCACTCGTGAGCTTGGTTCAGCAGGGCTAGTGCGAGAAATGAATGAAGATGAATATGTGGCTCTACAGGTTTTTATGGGAATTTTTCTTCCCGGCTTGGTGCTCGCCATGAACATCCTTTTCTCCCTTGGCTATCCCTTAATTGTTATTGTACTTTTTGGATTTCTTGGATTTTTCTTCCCGAGGTTCTATGTTCAGGGACACAGGAACGCTCGTCGCGCGCAAGTTTTAGTCGATCTTCCATTTGTTGTTGACCTTCTTTCGTTGTCGATTGAGGCGGGCAGTGATTTTATTGGAGCTATTCAAAAGGTAACCGACAAAATGACCCAAGGGGCATTGGCCGAAGAACTCACTCAGGTTTTGCGCGATCTGAAATTAGGAAGTTCACGTTCGGAATCTCTGAACGCCATGGCTTGGCGATTGAATATGAGTGAAGTTTCAAGTTTTATTGCGGTCCTGACCACGGCAGACATGCTTGGAGCAAGTATCGGTGGAGTGCTCAGACAACAGTCAGATCAAATGAGGCAAGAGCGTTTCACTCGCGCAGAAAAAGCCGGCGCCCAAGCTTCTCAGAAAATTTATCTGCCACTTATTCTATTTATTCTACCCGCAGTTTTGATCATGGTATTTGGTCCAGTCATCCTTCAATTTATGGGAGGCCAATAAAATGCGCGCTCAAAATATGACCAGACAAAGTGTTCTTGTTAACAATCTCGAATTCGCAAACAGTATGGTTTCACGCATGATTGGCTTGATGGGGCGTAAAGAATTTCATAAGGGATCGGGACTTCTGATCAAGCGCAGTGGAAATTCCATTCACACTTTTTTCATGCGATTCGCGATCGATTTATTATTTATCGATAAAAAAGGCGAAGTGAAATATCTGAAAAAAAATGTTGTGCCGTGGAAACTTGTGTTCGCCCCTCTTCTAAGAAATACCGATTGCCTTGAACTCCCGGCTGGCGTGCTTGAACAATCTGGAACGCAGATTGGGGACATCATTCATGTTGAAACTTAAAGTTCTGCGCGGAGCGGAAAAGAAAGTTTATACACTTCATGAGGGTACCAATACCGTTGGACGATCCGATACTTGCGACGTAGCTATCGCTTCGGACGGTGTGAGTAAAAAGCATGCGCAGATTTTGGTCAAAGACGATATTTGCTCGGTCACGGATTTAAAATCAAGCAACGGAACTTTCGTGAACGGGGTAAAGGTTCAAGACCGAATATTAAAATCCGGCGATCGAATTGCTTTCCACGATGTCATACTTGAATTGAAATCGGATAGCTTACCGGTCGTGACTAATCACGGACAAATGTCCCAAATCACATTTAACAATGGTAATTACAATGGTGTGAATGTATTCGCAAATGGCAACAATGCTTTAGCATCTGACCCTCACATGAACATGCAACAATCCCCGAACAACTCAGTGATGACCAAGCCGAAAAACATTAATGAGCTTGCCACTTATTATTTTGAAAATATCGTCATGCCTGGGGTTTATAAAATAAATGAAAACTATCACACCAAACATATTCTTGCGGCCATGATTTTGATTTTCGCATTCGTGGTGACTTTCCTATCTACTGTTCCGATGTCTGGCATGATGAAAGATTCCATACAAAAAGAAGCACAACGACGCGCTCTTACCATTGCCCGACAATTAGCCGACGCTGCAGAACGAGCACTCTCTCAATCTGCGGATAGCAGCATTCGTACTGACTTTGCAGAAAACGAAGACGGCGTGCAGGAAGCAATGGTAGTCGCCAAGGAAGACGGACACATCATTGCTCCACTTAGCAAAGCGCAGTCTTATTCTGGTGAACAATTTGTGGCGCAGGCACGCAAACATGAGGAAGCCTTTGTTCTGCAAACCTCATCCACAACCATTGGAGCAAGTGTTCCAGTAAGAATTTTCTCGAATGAGACCGGACAGCAACTTGTTGTGGCGGATGCTATCGTTCTCTATAAAATGACCACTCTCGACTGGAGCGCCACCGTAGGACTATTTGCTCGCGTGTTGATGATTTCTCTCTTGGTAGGATTTTTCATCTTTGTATTTATCTACAAAATCGTCACCGAGCCAATTCGCGATGCAAGCATACAGCTTGATCGAGCCCTTCGCGGCGAAATCAGCACGATAGAAACTAAATATATTTTTCAGACGTTCAGTCACTTTGTAAATAATGTGAACAGTGCTCTCGCGCGGATGGGAAATCCCGCAGACACTCAACAACCAATATTTGATAGACCTCTTGAAGGCGCAAATCTCACTCGCATTATAACGGATCCAGCTATTTGCATTGATACGTCAGGAAGAATACTCTCAGTGAATTCCAAGTTTGAGGAACTCACTAGCCAGAGACTATTGACTTTGCAGGAACAAAATCTTTCTGTCATCAATGATCAGCCGTTACAACTCAACCTTGAGGACCTGCTGCAAAAATCTTGCGCGAATCCTCAACAAGTTTCTTCAAGTCAGCTAGAAATTTCAGGCATTCTATATGAACTTGATGCTCAAGCAGTCACCGATGGTAAAGTTGTAAACTACGTCATCGTGACAGTCAAAAAGGGGGCTGAAGCTTGAACAATGCGGCCCTCCAAAGCAAACCAGATTACGCCCTCAATATTGTTCAGGGTCCTGACAAGGGAATTTCCTATAAGCTATTGGGTTCAGTTATCACTTTGGGCCGTGCACCCGAGAATGACATCGTCCTTGCAGATGCAAAGGCGAGTCGCTCTCATGCCAGAATAGAAAAGCGTGGCGATGATTATTGGGCTGTGAACACGAGTGCACATGGTGATTTTGCCGTGAACGGTATGAAAACGGCAGAAAAGAAATTGATACCGGGAGACAAAATTGTTTTTGGGCAATCCACAATTATTTTTGGATTACCCGCGCCGGTTTTAAACAAAGCCCCTTCATTAAAGCTAATGAGAAGCAGTAGTGAAACACCTCGGCATCAGCGACATAATTTAAATAATAATCAACCTACAAATAAAAAAATACTCCCGATTTTTGTCATTGCTTTTGCAGTTGTGGCTACTGTGTTTTTGTTTAAAAACGAAACGATTAAACGGAAAATTTACAATGTGAATGATGAGACTGCGATGGATGAAACCATTGAGGACTTAAATAAGAAAAATGAAACCACGCAGAATGAAATTTACCAAAAGGGAAAACACACCCAACAATATGGTGAGGCTCAATCTTTTTATCTTCAAGGATTCCGCGAATTTCGAGAAGGAAACTTTTCCAGAGCTATTCAAAATTTCCAAACTGCATTGACTCTTTATCCTGATCACCCACTAGCCAAACGATATTTGTCCCGAAGTCAGATGAAGCTCAACGAAGAAATAACGGGCTCATTGGAGCGCGGCGAAAAAGATTTTCAAACTGAAAGATACATGAGTGCGTTTAACGAATATAGAACGGTGATTTTGCTAACCAATGATCTCAACAACAAAAACGTGCAATTGGCTCAAAAAAGAATTGAAGCCATTAAACTAATTCTGATGAATAACAGGTGAGATAGTGAAGCTAATTGTTAAATTAAATTCTGAAATCATTTTTGAGGGAACACTCGATCCTTCAAAAGAATACATGGTTGGAAGATCCCGCCAATGCGAGATCATTTTGACTCACACAGAAATTTCTCGTCGTCATCTTCGATTGAAATATGCCTACGGACACTGGGAATGCGAATTGCTTTCACAGTATGGAAACCTTTACACCAGCGGTCACCCTGTCGCTCGATTGAGTCTTGCCGACGGGTCAACTTTCAAGGTGGCCGTTTTTGATTTTTATTACCAAGAAACCGAAAAGTCTCTCACTGCTGAGACATGTGTTGGAGATAAAACAGAAGTTTTAGCTGGAAGCCACGCAACAGATCACACAACTAAGCTTGGTAAGGGTGGAGAAACCACAGGCTCTTGGGGAGCGAAAACTAACGTTTCCGATGTAAAGATGAAATATGTTTTGCTAAAAGTGGACCGCCAAGGCGAAGCGTTTGAAGAATTGCAGCTCGGAGTAGGTTTGATCGAAGCCGGTCGCGACGAAGATTGTCAAATCATGCTTCACGATGTGAAGGCTAGCCGCAGACATTTTTCCCTAGTCAAATCTGGTCCTTCCTATGTCATCACCGATATCGAAAGCAAATTTGGCTTGCTCGTCAATGGTGAAAAAATTATTTCGAAAACTCTTAAATCCGGAGACAAAATTCAAGTTGGCGATGAAATATTCTGTTATCAAGAAATTCATCCTCACTTTGAAAGTTTACCAGCTGAAACAATGGTCAATGTTCCGGCCCTTCGGCAACTGGATAAACACGAATCCGAAAATGTCAATGTTGTGGCTCATCATGCTGCATCTTCAGACAAAAAAAACATCCGTCCCACACTAATGGCTTTCGCGGCGGCGATGATTGTTTTGCTGGTCATAAAACTTGTATTTTACAATGGTGATCCAATAAAAAGCGGAAACGTTGATGCTCTGAAAACGAATGATCCGCTCGGAAAATTCTCGCCTGATCAAAGAAAATTTCTCGATGACACTTACAATCTCAGCCTAAATCTTTATACCTCTGGGCAATATGATCTGGCCGCCATTGAAGTCGCAAAAATTTTAAAAATGGCGCCAAACTTCAAAGATGCTAAAAATATAGAGGCACTCAGTCAACAGGCAATTGAAATCAAGAAACAACATGATGAAGCGGACCGCGTGAAACATGATCAAGAAGCACTTCAACAAAAGGTTGAAGCACTACTAGTTGATTGCGAAGTACTCTACAACGCACAGAAGTGGTCCCAAATAAGTGAATGCGTGGGCCGCATCACCGAAGTCGATCCGGAAAATGCGCGGGCTAAATTTCTATCCGATGACGCCTCCTCGCGAATGGAAAATATGGAAACCCGCAGACAGGCTCTCGTTGAAAATAAACAGAAGAAAGCGTTAGCGATCAAACTTCTCGAACACGCTAGAGATCTTTTTAATAATAAACGCTACCCCGCTGCTGTAAGTGATTTGTCTAGTGTCGCTAAGATGGATTTCGCTGATGACTCGGGTTTAAAGCTAAAAGCAATGGAGGCTCTAAAAGTAGCTCGGTCAAAAATGAGACAAGATAGTCAAGTGATGGTGCAAAAAGGCAAAACAGCTTTTGAAAACAAAGAATATAAAAATTCTCTGAAATTTTTGAGCAGCGCTCTAGAACTTGACGGCACCAACAATGAAGCCAAGGATTTACAAATTAAAGCCGCGGCGGAACTTCGCATCGACATGAAAAACATCTATTCGGAAAGTGTCATCGAAGAGAATTTAGGAAATATTGAATCCGCTAAAAAGAAATGGCGTACTATTTTAGATCAAAACGTCAAGAGTGATTCCTACTACGAAAAAGCACACATAAAACTCGGAAAATACGAAAAATGATCATGACCTTTGACTCTACTTTTTACCCCGGAAATTTTGCCAGACCGAGAGCTGAATATTCGCTAAGTGATGATGCAAAACTTTTCTGTCTGGCCGTTCCCTGGGGAAGCCATGAAGCCTACAACACTTTGACTGCGGCACTTAACGAGCCAAATCTTGAGAACGACGAAACAGCAACGGAGATCACGCTTCCATTTGCGGACGGGCAAAACCTCAGTCATGAAGCAAAAAAATTAAAAACATTTTTGACAAAAATAAATTTAAATGTTTATCAGCAATTCAACAAAACGGCTTACACGACTGGCTGTGAAGCAACATTATTTAGCTTAAGTGAACATCAACTGAGCTGGGTTCAAATTGGCCAACCCCATATTCTTCTCCTAAGAAACAATGTTCTGACGGTTCTCCAATCGGCGCGAGACTTGTCCGTAGATTTTTCTATGGCGTCTCCTCTCCCCTACCAACTTCTTGGGATAGACAAACATGTGGAAGCACAAGTGCAGAACATCAGTGTTAAGCATGGTGATCAGATTGTTCTCTACACGGGAACGACACTTCCCAATTCATTTTTTGGAATGAAAAACTTTGGTGATCATGTCGTAGATTCTTTAGTGAAGGTGGCCATTCAAGAAAACGAAAACTCACCGTTTGGGATTGCAGTTGTCTATATAAAATAAAAAAACTCTGTCTAACCCAAAGGTCAAACAGAGTTTTCAAATCGATTCTTATTTCTAAGAAAAAATTATTTAGCTTCAGGAGCCGCTTCAGCAGCAGGCTTCTTCATTTTCTTAGCTTTTTTCATTGTCACTTTTTTGGTGACTTCGGTTTTTTCGGTTTTTTCGGTCTTGGAAGCATCAGCAGCAGGAGCAGCCATTTCTTCAGCGAAAACAACAGATGTGAACATCATCAAAGACAATACGATTGCGAGTTTTTTCATTTTTTCTCCTTATGAAAAAAATAGTTGGTTTGGGATAGACATTCCAGATATACATAGAACTTGTCAAGTTCTCAATTTAACGCAAAATGTCAGGAGTATATATGGCCGAAGAAAAAGTCGCGAAAAAAACCGCATTATCAACATTCCGAAAATCCATGGTTGCTAAGGGAGACATGTCCTCCAAGCTAACTGAAGGTCTCAAAAGTACAAACGCGAAAGTCAGAGCCCAAGCTGCTAAGAACGCTTTGCGATCTCAAGATAACGCTTTCATCAAAAAATCGGTTCTTCCTCTGATTGCTGTCGATAAAAGCAAAAAAGTACTCCGTGTGATCTCAAAAAGAATCACTCGAAAGTCTTTGATCGAAAAAATTGCGGCTATGACTGCTGTTGCCGGCAAAAAAGTCGCAGCTCCAGCGGATGCGGCTCCAAAAGCGTAATGGTATTTCTCTTTAAGCTTTTATTCATTGCGCAAGGGGCCTTTGCTGCTTGGCCGGATGGACCCTGGCTCAATGAAAAACCAATGACCTCAGCCACCGTGTATGCGGTGGCTTTTGGCTCTCCACTCGATAGCCAATATATTAAAGTGCTCGATGTCTGGAAGAACCTGCAAAAAAAATATAGGTCCTTCGGCGTAAACTTTTTGGCAATCGTCAGACCAGAAAATGCGTTTCCATTTTCCGATAACCTCGTAAATCTTTTTCTTAAAGACGGCCACTACGACTTTCCAACTTTTTTAGATAGCGGTGGGTCCTATTCCAAACAGTGGCGGGCTTACGTCACCCCCACGGTGATTCTTGTTCTTAAAGATGGAAAAGTAATCAACTTCGATCCAGGAAATTTTGATCCCGCAGCTTATGAAAAGTCTTTGCAGAAAGTTTTAAAAGAAAACGATTTCTCGAAACTTCCGGTTAAAGAATACACTCAAGATGTGGATCGCCACAATTGTCCAAATTCACAGACCTATTTTCTTGGTAAAAAACAATCATCGGCATGGGCTCACGATCCTGTAGTCATCGGATCTACTTGGGCTCAAAAAGACAATTGGATTGAAAGTTCCGCTACGGAGGCATCTGTAATAACAGTGACAACTAAAACCGCAATGAGCGTTGTCGCGAGTTCCGACAGCAGTCAAATATTATTAAAGATCACCGTCAATGATCAAAAATCATCACTAGTGACTATCAGATATCTAAAAAATTATGAGATTGTTTCTGCGACGGAAGCTTTGGCGGGGAAAGAAATGAAAGTGACAGTGTCGACAAACTCAAAAAAACTGCGGCTTTGGGCTATACAAACTTTGCCCGCCTGCCGCAGCTTCAACTGATCAATGCTTTTTACTTGAACCGTTAACTCCGAATGGAGTGGTATCTTCGAAACAATATTTCATAGAAATAATTTTATTGAAAACTTCGATGCTAGAAACTGTTTTTTTCTGCATATCAACTTTGGAAGTGATCATAGCTGGGCGACACATTCCGCCATCTTTCATGAGCACAATAAAGCCTGCAGGCTCATTCGAGAGGATTTTCTGATAGATGCAATACGTGTTTGGCACAGTTGTTTTAGAATAAACAACCAATCTTTTTTTATTGTCTAGAACAGTGTATTTCGCCGGAATACAGCGAGCGGTCTCTTCGTCTGTAACGACATAAAAAAGTTTTCCAACTGGTGCGATCTTCTCTCTATCGATAGAATAGAATTTTTCAGTGGGTAGTGAATCAAAAAATTTTCCGCCTCGGAGATTTAGATTAGAGACATCCTCTTTTTCATTAAAAGTCCCGGCATCATAGACATTGGTTGCGGTCAAGTTAGACTCAGGAACTTTGGCAACTTCACCAGTGTCACTTTTTTTTGCAGTTGAACAAGCGACGACGGCACTCATTAAGACAACGCCGGCCGCGCTTAGAAAGCTAGATTTTTTCATTTTAGAATCTCCTTAGATGTTTAACATACGTTAACAGGGCATGACTTTAATCTGCGGGCTTTTACCCTTGTCTACAAGAAGAAAAAAAAATTCAAGACTTAAGACCGGTCTTGTTTCTCAACCTTGTGTTTTAATTTGAATTAGATGAAAATAAAAAAAGACACAATTAGCAAAAGCTAATATTCACCAAGGAGACAACATCATGACCCGATTAGTATTAGTTTTGTTAATCTTTATTTCCTTCGCCGGTTTTGCAAAAGCCGATGACATGAAAAAAGAGAAACATTGGTATGCTGGCGTAGGCCCAGCCTTTTCAAGTGACCTTATCGGAACTGGCGGCACAAAATTTGATTTGATGCTTGGTTATGAATTAGGAATGACAGAAAGAGTAAATCTTCAATATTTTTACGATGCAGCTATAAACACGTCCAGCGCTGGAAGTACTTTGATCACTGAATTTGGTGCAGCAATTAAAGTGTTTCAAGGTGATCGCGGAGCTGAGACTTCACCATTTTTGCGAATTGACGTAGGTTACGGTGGAAATAACCGCTACACGGATGCTAGTCCCATGTTAGGTGTCGGAATCGGTATAGATCTTTATCGAAATAAAGAAGCTGCTATTGAAATACTCTATCGACACAACACCACCCTCACCCAAGCTACCACCAACATTGGGGCCTATCCTAACGTTGATAACCTAGTTGTCGGCGTGATTTTCTAAGTTTCTGAAGAGCAGTTCCTGTACGCCAAATTAGTTTTAGAAAAGCCCCAGTCAAATGCTGGGGTTTTTTATTTTCAAAGCAATAAGTGCAATGACCGCAATTCCAACAACCACGCGATAAAATGCAAACACTCCGTAGGACCTTTTCTGCAAAAACCGAATGAGTCCACCAATAGACAAGAAACCAAACACTGCGGCGGCACCAACTCCAACGAGGAATTCTGGCGTGAGATCTGCCCCGTGAAGATGTCTCAATTTTAAAAGACAAGCTCCGGCTGTTATGGGCATGGCGAGCCAAAAAGAAAACTTCGCAGCAGATTCCCGATCGAGGCCACAGAGAAGCCCCACCATGATGGTCACGCCCGCTCGTGATACTCCCGGGACGAGTGCAAACCCTTGTGCAAATCCGATCAGGAGTATGTCCTGTAACGTGATCTGAGCGAGATTCTTCGATCGCTTGGAAAAACGATCTGCCAAATAGAGCATCACGCCCATAATGGCAAGGGTTGCCCCGATGGTTCCAGGATTTCTAAAAGTCGTTTCCGCCTTTTTCTCCAGCAGCAATCCAAAGATCGCCCCCGGAATGGTCGCAAGAATCAAAAACCAAGGCATTTTTTCGTCGCTAGTTTTTCCCTTGAAACCCACACGGAAAAAGGTTTTCACCAGATGAACCCACTCATGACGAAAGTACACAATGATGGCTATGAGCGTTCCAAAGTGGAGTGCCACATCGAAAGTCAGCCCACCGTCTTCAGACCAACCCAAGAGCCAAGGAATGATGATCAAGTGAGCCGAACTGGAAATAGGCAAAAACTCGGCAATTCCCTGCACTACCCCAAGTATCAAACTATGAATCATATCCATGGCTTCCCCTTTTATTTTTGACTGAATTGGGCTTTAGGGTAACTGCAGGAATCAGTAGTTGCAAATCCCTTTTGGCTCATGCTATGCGTTGAGATCTCAATAGATTTTTTGACATTAGCGGCCGTAGTTCAGCTGGATAGAATATCAGACTACGAATCTGAGGGTCACTGGTTCGAATCCAGTCGGCCGCACCAATTTCAAACGCAGACAAATTCCCAACCCTTAAGCTCGAACTAGCCAGTGCCCTCCGAAGGGACTGGTTGATGCCCAAAAAAGAAAGGCCAGAGAGCGATTGCTCCCCGGCCTTTTTTGTTGTCTTCAATTGGTCATGAGATTGTTCGGCAACGGCAGAATGATAGTAAGCTTTGATCCCATTTGGCGTGTAGATCAGACAATCGATCATTCTTCTCAAGAATCTTTTTTGAACGATGGGATTGGCTTTCTTCCAACCGCGTTTAAACTTCTGAAGACTGTCTTCAAGATCTAATCTGGCAGCCTTTGCTTCCCCGCCAGCATTGAGTCGGTCTTTGACTGACTCTACCGCTGTCTTTAAAAGCTTTCTCTGTTCGGCCATTTTCTCAAGCTTCTCAGCCAAGAGCTGAGCGGTCTGGGATTTTGCGTCTAATGAGAACTGAAACTTAAGTGCAGACTCGATTTCAGCCTCGAGCGCAAAGAGAGATTTTTCTTTTAACTCTTTGTTCTTTTTTAGATCGTCATTCGACGCCATTAAAAAAGATTTGATGTTATTTTCAATTCTGTTGAGATGACCAGATTCTAATAAAATCTCATCCAAATAGTTGAGCACGGCGGTTTCAATATCATCGGCACGAACATTTTTTACCGTGCAGGCGTTACCATTCAAATCATACTTTGAATGACCATAGTAACGATGAACTTTGGTTGAGCCATGTGCACTTTGTCCCATCAGTGCGCGACCGCAAGCCTCACACCTTATTATTCCAGATAACAAAAACACCCGGCTCTCGGCCGTGCTGAGTCGCTGATTTTCAACAAGACGGCCTTCCTCGAGAGCTTTTTGAGACTCCTCAAAGACCGTGCTAGAAACTATCGCCGGCCAGACGGCTTTAACAACTTGGTATTTCTGCCAAGGCTTAATGTACTCTTGATCTTCGTTTTCATTCTTTTTATTGATTTCACGAAGGCCAACGTAAGACATATTTTTCAAGATGGATCTCACTGAGTAAAGCGTCCACTTGCCTTCTCTTGCAAGTCTCGCGCGTTTTTCAGAATGAACTTTTGGCAAATGATTTTCATCCATCAAGCGTCTTGCCGTTTGTTTTAAACTTCGGGAATCCAAGTACAATTCAAAAACTCTTCTTACCACCAGAGCTTCATCCTCATTGACGACGAGTTTGCCTTTGTTTGTTGGATCACGATCATAGCCAAGAATATTGCAACCGCCGTTAGAAAGTCCTCTCAGAGCGCGTGAATGGAAATTAAGAGAGACTCTCTCAGACGTTTGTTTTCTTTCAAACTGGGCAAGATTGATCATATTATTCAGCATCATCTCGCCAGCCGGAGTGCTCGAATCAAACTGCTCTTTGATCGAAAGAAATTTAGCTTTGTATGATTCTAATTCTTCTAAAAGTCTGCCGAAGTCGTTTACGTGTCTGGAAAGACGCGACAGATCCGTCACCAAAATTAAATTGATTTTGCCAGTTCTCAAATCTCGAACCATCTTTTGGTACGCAGGTCTCTTGGTATCTTTTGCAGAAAAACCGTCATCAATATAATACTCGATGACCTTTCCCCATGTTTTGTCTTGATGATTTTTGAGATCAACATAGGCGTTCATGCGATGTTGTTGGGAGACAAGTGAGCCCTCAACAATATTTGCTTGCTCTTCCGTACTGACACGAATGTACGCACCAATTTTAAGCGGCACTAGGCACCTCTGGAAATTCTTTCTTGCTTGGACGACCCATTTTATCCGCGAGAAGAATAATTTGAGTCAGGTAGTAACGGACCTCATCAGATTTTATTTGGTGATCTATATTTGGGTTTTCGGATTTCACTAAAATTATTTTCGGTAAATTGTCATTATGAAGATTTTCATCTTTTTCTTTTTTCATGGCCATAAATTGATTCCAAAGGTGGAAGTTATTTACGCTCAGCATTTTTCCTCATTAAAGCAATTAGGTCATAGGCTTTTGACTTCGAAAGTCCGTTCAGAGTTTTTAAAATAATAATCAAAAGTTTATTTGGATTGCGGTGCCCGAGTTCAATGTTGGACACGCTGTTGTATGAGGACAGCCCGAAGACTTCAGCAAACTCGTTGCGATCTAGTTCAAATTTTTCTCTTGTGGCCCTAATATCTTCTGGTTTCATTTCGTTTCCTTCAAATTTAAGTTACGTCATTGACGTACTATCTGTCAATTTTTAATTTGCCGGTTTTTTTACCCGAGCCATCAAAGCCTGTCTGTCTAAGGAGAAGAAGCTTCATCTCGCTCGAAACCTTACCTGTCTCCTTTGCTTTGCGCCAGAGTGATTCTAATGCGGCAATCTCGTCGAAATGCTCAGCGCGTATATCCTGGAGTGCGACATCGTCAAAGTCTTTGCTCATTCGACCTAAGGCCCAGCTTGCCATTTCTGTCCGGTTTACTTTGCCGCCTTCAAAACCGTGATTCACTTTTTCAAGCAATTCATTCAGAGCCTTTTCAGCCTCTCTCGTCACCGCTATTCGATAGACCTCATCTGTTTTCGTATTTGTATTTGTATTCTCTTCTCTTATTCCTAGATTATCATTCATACTTTATTTCCTTTGTATCCACCCACCACCGCCCTCTGTCTTGTCACCAGCAGGAGACCACTTCCAACCATTCGTAGGGTGGGAGTGGTCTCCTGCGATCAGGGGACAATGACTTGAGGGCGGCGGTCGGTAAGTCTTGGTTATTTTTCTCGATTTATAATTTTTCAGAATTTCGATTATCTCAAACATCGTGCCGCCTCCGGCAGAGTTGCGGCACGACCACCAACCAAATCAAGCACTCGCAGCGATCCGAAGCATTGCCAAGGTAGTCACTTTACCATCACCAACAATCGCCGCTTCGCTCGGATTCTTAATCCATTCGGCAAGCTCAACAAATCCTACCGGGCGCTCCCATCGTGGATAAAAAGTTTCTCGAATTGCGGACTCGATCGAGGTTTCAATGGTCTCTCGATTCGTAACAAAAATGACCGAAGAGAATTGCTTTGAGGTCATGTAAGTGTTCATCATTTGCCTGTAGCGTTTTGGTTCTTTGCGGGAAAGTTCAAGCTCGATAGCAATTTTTTTTGTGAGTTCGTGAGCGCCAACTTCAATCACCAGATCAGGATACTTAACCTTATCGGCTGGATTATAATGTCGCTGCGTCCGCAGATCTTCTCTTTTAAGTTCAGACTCAAATTTCGCATTTAGAATTATTTGGTGTTTCTTTAATAATAAAAAACTTCTGACAATAATTTCATCGTGGTCAATTTGCGCAATGGGTGGCGGGTGAGAAATTTCGCCGCCGGAAAGTTTTTTAACCAGTGGGTGATCTTCGTTAGGCACGATTATATCAAAAGCTCGCCTTGACTGGTGGGGCTTAAACAAGCCGGTACTGATGAGTCGACTCCAAACATAGCGTCGCCAGCGCGGCTTGCCATTTGCGAAAAAATCGTTCCAAACTGATCTTGATAAAAAGCCACATCTGACCGCGAGTTCTATTTCTGCGCTTGGATCATAGGCCTTCATTTGCCAACATCCCAGCGCGGAATTTCTTCAATCACATACTCGAAGTGACCGTCGATAAACCTGTTGCCGACGGCGTGGCCTTCGATCCAATCGGTTCGAACTTTCGCTTGAGTCAAAGTGGGAGCGACGCCGTTCTGCGGGGGTGGAGCGGAAGCTTGGCCTTTTAAAAAGGCCTCTTTCTTTTGATCCTCCATTTGCTTGTGGATAATTGAGCCTGTCACCATTCCTGCAATCCCACCAAGAGCGGCGCCGATCACGACGTTTCGAGTTCTAAATTCGCCGTCTTTACCCGGGTCAGCGATGCCACCGAGGATGGCCCCAGTGCCGGCGCCAATTGCACCGCCAAGGCCAATGCTTTTGTTGGTTGTGGCGCAGCCGCTCAAGACGAGTGAGAGTAGAGTCATTTGGATAAGCGCAAAATAATAGAAATTTGCTTTTTCGTGAGTCATTAGAATCCCTGGGTGAGGGGTTTTAAGTTTCTCAGTAAGTTCGACTAATTTGATAAGTCACGAGTTTCTAAATTTCAAAAATTCGTATTGTAAAGCGGCCGATAGAGCCGTTAAAAATGATATTAATTCTGAGAAAGTTCCGAAGTTACAGACCGCTTTAGTAGCGGAGTAAGCGTAATAATCGCGGCTGATTCTGGCCTTGAACAAAGCACGGTAGAAAACTCATTAATTTTTCACAATATTGAATAGTGCAGGTTGTAAGCCAAGGCGAAGAATTGATACGATTCTATGAAGCCCGGCCAAACATGACAAAACTTAATGTTTTCAGAAATTACGATTTAGAGGATTATGTATTATTTCCCGCTGGAGTTTATCTATGCTGGAGAATACCCAGTCCCCCAGCTGGGTCTTTATATACGTATGCAACGGCGTTCTGCGGAACTAGATCCTCGTATTTACGAAATTTGAGACTCACTGTCTTGCTCCCGTTCTCGTGGGGAACAATCATTACCGCTTCACCGACACCGAGCTGGTTCTTGAAGACATTGGGGTGAACAATAAATTCTTCAACCTCGCGAGCGGAGGCATCGCCGGTCGCCTCATTCCTCAATATATTTTTCTTGGTTCGCTCCGTGTACTTGATCGCTTTTTCAGTGCCGATGACTTTCGAGAAATATTCTGCTGAGTCCGGGTCATTGCCGCGCATGAAGACTTTGATGTTCGCGTTCGTTAGAATTGAATTGGCGATGGCGTCACCAAGAGTTTTGATATCGCCCAAGGCTTGATGGGCAAAAACAATTCCGACGTTGGCGCTTCTCGATTTATTTAAGACCGAAACAAATCCCGGATAAAGGTATTCGGTGAAATCGTCTAAGAAAACTGAAAAGAACGGGAGCACTCGGTTGAGGCCTCGATGCCGATTGGCAATTGCACTTTGCAAACACTGAAGAATCATCTTTCCGGAAGCCTTACCCAAAAATGGAGTGAGGAGCACCGGCAATTGAAAATAAATAATCTGGTTATTTGCGAGAGCCTCATCTAGATCAATCGTCGGATGTTCAGTATTAAAAAGTAACGATGATCTGCCAAAGGCAAAATGGCTGAGCGCCGCAGTTAAGCCGCTCGTGCTCTCGATTCTTTCCTTCAGCGGAATCGAAGAAAAATGATCAAGCCACGTCTTCAAAGGATCTTGCGGATGATCTTTCATCATTGCTTTGAGAGTCGCGGGCGTGGTGATCGCTTGATGCAGCCTCAAAAATGTCGGCACTTCGCCGACGGCGTCGAACACTCTCATGACTTGGCAGAAAACTTCAAATTGCACGCTTCGGTAGTGGGGATTATCGAAATCAAATGAATTAAAAACCCGCTCTGAAACTTCTTCGGGCGATCCGCCAATCAAAGGATTGAATTGATAAGACTCGTCGATGTTACTGAGCGAAAAAAGTCTAAAATCTTTTTGCCTTCCTGATTTCTCAACGTAAGCCCAAATTTTATCAAGCAATGATCTGTCTGATTTTCCGTCGATGAGAATCAATCCGCGCCCTTGCTCAATGTCTTGGATCGACCAAGGAAGAATCACCGACTCTGTCTTTCCAGCATTGGTTGTGCCAATGACTTGCGTGTGCATGGCTCGTTGCTTAGTTTTAATGAAGACGCTTTCTCTTTTAACAGTCTCACCGCAATAAACTGCGTTGTGCGCTGGTCCTAAGATCGAAGCCTCGTGAACTTTCTTGGCGGAAAACATCTCGAGCTTGCACGTCAAATAATAATAAAGAACAAAACTTACAAGAGCGCTCTCTAAACCAAGTGTAGCTTGATGAGTGGGGGATTTAGTCCAAACCGCCCACCATCTTTCAAATTTATCTAGAAGTTTGACCAAAAAGAAAACCAGGCAACTGATCACAACCAAATGATCCGTACTTCCGCCAGAAACTTTTTTATCTTCCATACACCGCCCCCGGATCTCGAAACACGAAGGACTGATTGAGAATCGCAATCGATTCACTGTCGGCCTCGATCTCAATCCACTTATTTTCTTTCTTAAGATCCGCAGCCCAGGCATCCGCTCGATCCTTTGCAGTTTCAGACACGGCATTTCTCGCGCCGTTTTCACTCCCACCGGTATTTGCGCCGAACGACCCTTTCTCCATCGAGCCTTCAGCGTAGGCGCCAATAAAACGAGTGAGCGTCTGGCC
>JAYTHU010000050.1:0-16309 GCA_043732305.1 Oligoflexia bacterium | reverse complement strand
CCATAGCAGCATCGAAAGCGACAGTGGTTCTCCAATTTAAAGTAGGAACGCCACCGACCCCTCCCGCATTAGAAACCTCGGTAACCAACTGAACATTGCTTACCAAAAACATTGGGCCTGCAATGATAGGATATTCACAGCCCATGAGATCGGTGAATTTGGTGTTTATTGCCGCACCTATTTTGGCTTGCTCACTTTGCGTTATTTTTGCTGAATTCATACCTTGATCTTAATGGACGGAACCTTTACTATCTATTTAAATTTCGACAAAACAGGAGTGAAAAAATGTCTACTGACGCAACTAACGCAATGGCAGCTAATGATGACAATGGTCAAGGAACTGTGCTTCTTGATTCTTTCTTGCATCCTAGTCTCAAGCGAGTGGGCGTAGGGATTTTCTCCGGACTATTAGCCGGCGTGGTTATGATTTTTGTTTCGAGTTTATTCCAAGTTGAAACCGCTGGAAAACTGTGGTGGTTGCAGCTTACGGCTTCTGCCGTTTTTGGAGGAAAAGCTTTCCTTCTCTCTGCTCCAACCTCCGTGTTCTTAGTTGGAGCCATTGTGCATTTCGCCTGCGCCTCTCTGTGTGGGTTCATGGTTGGCAAAATGACAAAAGCCAACGCCTTTGGCCGAATGCTTTTCTACACTTTTGTTTTAGGTTTTCTTTGCTGGCTAGGCTCCAATATGTTCGGTCCAGATTTCCTCGACTATCAGTTTCTACAATCCGTTGGCCAGTGGATGAGACTCGCAATCTTTATGAGCTTTACCCTTAGCTTGGGCGTAATCATGTGCACCTTAGGCAGAATCCTAAAAGTTTAAAAGGTCCTCATCGCTAAGATAAAGATTTTTTGCGTGGATGAGATCCGGCACGAGTTTGGTTCCAACGGGATCGATTCTATACGGATTAAATCGCCTCTTGTGCCAAAACCGAGTATCAATTTTATTCTGCACATTGCCTTACTTCCAAAGTTAATTTTTTAGCACCCCTTTGCTTTGCGGTAAGCAAACACCAAGCCCAGATCCGTCGAGCTCAATTCACATATAAATTTCCGTTCAATAACCTTCCATCCTCGCGCAAAAAAAGACAATTCATCGCGCTAATAAAATTAGCAATAAATGTATCAAATTGACATCGCTACCAAAGATGGTAAATTCATTTTATGTAATGCCAACGACGTCATGATTAGTCCACCTGGAGTGCTAAATGCCTCGACAAAAGCAGTTTAAAATCGAAGAATTTAACAATAAAGCGCCCAAAGTTTTTGGAGGGGCCTATCTGAAGAATAGCCATGCAAAGGTCAAGCGTCCGATTGCAACCAAAAGAGCTATGCACTTAGTGATGAGATCCTTAAAAGCAAAAGGGCAAATTTCATTTCTGAAAAAAGAAAAGAAACTCAAAGAACTGTTCTTTAAGCAGGCAAAACAAAGTGGCGTTAAAATTTACAGATTTGCTAATACAGGCAACCACTTCCATCTCATTGTGCTTCCTAGTTCGCGGGTGGCATTCAATAAATTTATTCGTTCCATTTCTGGCCTGGTCGCAAGAGAAATGTTAGGAATCGAACGCGGGAAAACCGCCTCGACCGATAAGAAAAACATTGAAGATGCTAGCGGGAACAATCCAGGTCAGGCAAATGGGGAGATTTTTGAGAAGCCCGTAGTTATTAAAACAGCTGGAGCAGATTTTTGGGACAAGCGACCATTCACCCGAATTGTAGAATGGGGAAATGAATTTAAATCGCTTTGCCAATACATTGATAAAAATATTTTAGAGGCTTGGGGACTTGTTCCATATAAAAATAGAAATAGCCGCTTTAAAGGAACAAACAGAAAGTATCCCGCATTTGCTAGTGGCTAGCGAGCCGATGTGTCGACGAGTGAGGGAAAGTGATTGGTGCCTTTAAAATTTTTATTGAAAGCAAAAAAGTGAAAACGGTAAAAGAACAAATTAAACCAATGATGGTGCTAGCGGTCCCAATTATTATTACGCAAGCTGGGCAGATGCTCATGGGACTAGTGGATTCATTCATGGTGGGGAAAATTAGTGCGGTAGCCATAGGGAGTGTCACCCTAGGCACTTCGATATTTTTTATATTTTCAATATTTTCTTTAGGCCTACTTTCTGGATTAGATTTTTTTATCGCATCTAACTTGGGGAGCGGGAATCTTGAAGAAGCCCATCGTTGGAAGCTCCAAGGTTTCTACATGGCAATCATCATAAGCGTGCCACTCACGATACTGAATTATTACATCGCAGATCATCTAACAATGTTTGGCGTCCCCAACATTATTGCCGTAGGAACAAGATCATTTCTTCAGATTTATAATTTGTCGCTCACTCCATTCTTGATGTTCATCGCCCTCAGACAATATCTCCAAGCCACAGGATATTCCAAATGGGTGACATGGGTGATGGTTACCGCCAATATTTCTAATTTGGGGATGAACTGGGTTTTTATAAATGGAAAATTTGGTTTTCCAGAAATGGGAATTCCGGGTTCGGCGCTGTCCACTTTGATCAATCGAGTTCTCATGACGGTGGCCTTGATTTATTTTTCATTCTCAGGAAAAAACAAAGCGCCCAGTCACCACTCTTGGAGGATAGACTATAGTTACTTTAAAAAACTTTTCTTGCTTGGAACTCCAGCTGCTTTGCAGATGCTTTTCGAAGTCGGTGTATTCTCGCTCTCCACTGGCCTTGCCTCAAAACTTGGGGCAGTCAGCTTAGCAGCTCATTCTATCGTTCTGAATATCGCGAGCTTCACATTTATGATCCCACTGGGAATTTCCATGGCCGCGGCAATTCGGGTGGCTTATTATTTGGGCGAAAAAGATTCTGAACGAAGTTTCCAAGCAGGCTATGCAGCCTTTATTTTGTCTTTCTGTTTTATGGTTTGCTCAGGAATCTTACTTTCAACATGGGGCTCTCATATTATTGGAATTTTCACCACTGATCTTGACGTCATAAAATTGGCTTCTAAAATCATTATCTTAGCCGCGATATTTCAAGTGGCAGATGGCATTCAAGTCATTTGCACCGGAGCGATGCGAGGACTCGGAGAAACAAGAATTCCAGCTGTTGCAAATCTCATTGCCTTCTGGATTTTTGGCCTTCCCATAGGAGCATGGCTTTGCTTCAAAGAAAATTGGGGTCTCAAAGGTCTATGGACAGGCCTAGCCTTGGGATTGGCAATTGTAGCATCCACACTTTTTGCTTATTGGATTCGGCTGGCCAACCGATCGGCAAACAGTCTAAACGACAGAAAAGACAGATTGCTCTCAAGGCCAGATCTGGCATAGATTAACCTCAAATTAACTTTAAGAAGGAGCCCCATTTCATGGCACAAGTACAACAACCTGCACCGTTTTTTAAAGGCAAAGCCGTTATCGCTGGCGAAGTAAAAGAAATTTCGCTCAACGATTACAAAGGCAAATGGCTGGTTCTATTTTTCTATCCCTTGGATTTCACTTTCGTGTGTCCGACAGAAATTCTCGCATTCGACGAAAATTTGGATAAGTTCAAAGCTCTCGGCGCTGAAGTTGTTGGCTGTTCAGTCGATAGCGAACACACTCACCGCGCATGGATGAACACCGCACCCAAAGATGGTGGCATTGGAAAATTACGATACCCCTTACTTGCCGATTTAACCAAAGATGTAGCGCGCGACTACGGAGTTTTGCTCCCTGCTGGAATCGCCCTTCGCGGACTTTTCTTGATCAATCCCGAAGGAAAAATCGATTACATCACTGTTCATAACTTAGGCGTAGGCCGCAACGTGGAAGAAATTCTACGCGTGGTTGAAGCTTTTCAAACTTCTGCTAAAACTGGCGAAGTCTGTCCCGCAAACTGGAAAAAAGGCAGCTCAACAATGAAAGCCACTCCCGAAGGCGTGAAGAATTACCTCGGCGCAAAACACTAAGCACCGCTAGACAAAATAAACTGGTAAAAAAAAGCCCTGCTGAAAAGCGGGGCTTTCTTTTTCTTAACAATATTTATTTAGACTAAGCTTCGCTCGATTAGTTACGTTTTCCAAACCAATTCTTGATTGCGCGATAGACAGTCGCAGGATCGGCGCTGATGTTAGCATATCCCACTTTGTCTGGTGAACGTTTGCTCAGGGCTTCAAAGGATTCAGAAAGTGGGCCCACTTTTTTGCCCTCTGGATCAATGTTGGCATACGTCAGAAAATCAACCTTCTCCGCAAGGGCTGCGCCCAATGCTGCAGATGCATCAGGAGTACTATCGTCACCATCAGAGAAAATACTGACAACCCGATTGATTTTATCTCGCGGATGGTCCTTTTCTAAATCTGATGCTACCAGTGTAATGCCGGCAGCGGTGTCCGTTGAAGACCCTTCTGACTTAGTATAAAACTCTTTAACAGAAACTTCTTTAGCACCTTGGCTGTAATGATAATATCGAACTGTGACTTTTTTATGAGCCGCCTCGAGCGCAGCCACTTCATTGTATATTGCGCGCCTCATAGCTTCTTTATGCTCTTTGCTCATACTGCCAGACACATCGGCCAGCACCATCAATACGACACTATAACTTGGCTCGAATTGAATATCGAGCGAAGGCGATGTGTATTGATTTTGTGGCAGAAATTTATAACCGAACCTGATCAGCTCAAGATTTGTTCGTTTCTTTTTCTGACCTTCAGGAAGTTTCATGTTCTCACGCTTCTGCATGACCAAGCCCATTTCATAAGCGGAAGCAGAAGTTTTGGGCCAGTTCACATCATTGCTTGCCCTGCGAACATCGCCTTCTTTAATAAAAGATTTAGTGTCGATGTCCTTCTGCGAAGTGCGCCGCAGATTTCTAATTTCAATATCTTCGGCGAGCATTTTTCCATATAGACCTTGTGGAATTTCTTCCATCTGAGGATCGGCTTCACCACCGCTGGCACCTTTGCCGCTCTCTTTATCCGCGTCTCCATTACCATCTCCCGGCCCACTCCCGCCGCCACCACCAGCGGGTTTGCGATCTAAGATATCGCCAGGCAATTTGTCACCTGCTGAAATATCCATATCTTCATCGGGGATCGTCTGCGCCATGGTTCCACCAAAGTGAGTCATCATCGATGCCGGACCAAGATTATTTTGTCGAAAACTTTTTCTGACACCAATAATGCGAGTGTCGTTTTCGAGCATAGGAGTGTCTGGAAGAACTTTTACGACAACACCGCTAGCGCTAAAAGCATTTTTGGTTTCGCCACGTATTGCGGCTTTAGCTGCA
Source organism: Oligoflexia bacterium (assembly GCA_043732305.1). GTDB lineage: Bacteria > Bdellovibrionota > Bdellovibrionia > JABDDW01 > JABDDW01 > JAYTHU01. The sequence goes on along the minus strand of JAYTHU010000050.1, from coordinate 11,070 downwards.
ATCAGAAATCTTCGATCGCGCATCTTAATAAATTCTAAAATAGCGGGCGTGGTCGTGGGCATATGTCCAAGGAGCGAACTGTCCACACCAGTGATGGGAGCTTCGTGATCTGAGCCGGCTTTCATTGATGCCACATCTAAAGGCAGAGGCTGACTACCATAAGAGAGGGTCAAGTCTTTTTTAAATTCGTCGACAGAACTCTGAAAAAAATCTCTCAGAGATTTTTGAACTTCAGGGGGAATTTTTTCACTAAATAAATTCAGCTGAACTTTTCCAGAAGCATCCACTTGAACAGACATCGGCCCCGTCTCCTGAGGACTCGCTTTGGAATTGCCTTTGCTTTGAAACCACATAGCTGTCCAAATGGTTTCTAATTTTATGGGAGCTTTCATGAATCTTGCCACTTGATAAAGCGCTGGAGCCATGGAACTTAATTTCAAGGGAATGCCATACGCAGGCGTGTGTCTCAGCAGCACCGTTCCAGTTCTATTTTCATTGAGATTCACAAGTTCAATACGAGCAAAGTGAATGTCTTTATTAAACATCTGAGAAAACGAATTCACAATGCGTTGGGGGTCTTGGGTTACCACAATCTTAACTTCTTCATGCCCTTGAATTTCTGATTTATAGAGAAATAATTTATGTTTCTCTACCCATTTTTCGTTAAAGGTTGCACGCACAAAAGTGTAATCGTTGTAACCTGACTCTAAAATAGGATCTACGATTTCAGTCACGAAACGAGCGTCCAAATCTAAATCTGAAAGATTTAGTGATGCCATTTTATTTTTAAATTGAGCGTAGTGAATTCTCCAAGCTTCAACTCCAAGCCAGTAGGGATTATTCAACTTTGGGAATACTACCCCAGAATTGATTTGCGCGAATTCAGCAGCATCAGCACTCGTTCGCCAATCGGCAGGCGCATGCTTCAGATGTAAGTATTGGGATAAAACAGCAAAGCCTTCGTTCATCACTTTGGTTTGTGTGTAGGAGCCAATAATCTTTACAGTTTTCTCGTAAAGTTGCGCCATGTTCACTTTCCAGCCTGGGGTAGTAGCGGGTAAATTTGCCACCAACGCCTGCATAACTGAACTAGTAGGAGACAAAGGATTTACCTTATCCTCCGAACTCTCAGTGGAAAATTCAGTCGTCTTACTTGGTTCAAAATGTGATGGAGGGTAATAAGAACCGCGAGATAGATCTTGCAAATAAGAGAGAGTTTCTAAACGGTGATACCAATCAGAATATTCACTCTCATTCACTTTAAGTTTTATCTCACTCATGTATTCCGCTAATTTTTCGGTGTCACCGATCTGATCCAAATCTCTTATGCGAGAAACTGGATGCTTGACCGCAAAATGATAGTGACCAGCAACATGAGGAAATACAGTTCTATTGTCATGAACAGAATTCCCCGAGCGAATGTACTGATCATGAAAACTTCGGCCGGGAAAAACAACTTCGTAAACTCCCATGGTGCCGCCAACTCCTGCGACAAGTTTTGCTCCAGATGACCAAACCGGTGCTGGATGCCCACCTACACTTGCGACAGCCGCCATCTCAATACCGGTAGCGTGACGAATGATATTGTCGGGTATGAAATAATTAAGCTTATTAGAAATACCGTAAATGATTTTTGCGTCGGCAACACTCTGCTGAAAAGTATCGGTGTCTTCGCCGCTTGCAATTTGAATAATCTTTGGATGTCCCCCGCAACTGCCAAGGCACCCGAGGACGCGCGCGCATTTGTTTCCTAAATATGCGCCTTGATCTTCTTCAGCGTGAAGAATTGAACCTAAAAGAAGCATAATTATTAACAATAATTTTTTCATAAGCTACCTCGGGAAAGACCTGAGAGAATGACATCACAGTGAGTTGTAAATCTTTTGTGCAATGTTCTCTCCACTGATTCTTGCTGTTCAATGAAAGGCATGACTTGCGCATGACCTGTAACCAAGCTCAAATGTTTTCCATTGAGAAGAGAAAATTTACTTTCAAACAAAAGATACTGAAGTGCAGAGGCGTGACCCATGTCCAAATTATCGACAGCAAAGTTGAGATTTTTAATCATGAAGCTCGTCATGTTTTCCCAAGGCATTTGCGCGAGAACCTTGTCGACAGCTAAGGCAAATATCCGAACACTATCGTAAGTAGACATTTTTGGAATGCCGGGATTTAAACTTTCTGCATGGTTTTCTTTAACCATCGCCCCATACATCTCAATAATATATTCCGAAAGGGCCTCGGTCATTGCGGTTCCAGCGTCTCTCATCAAAAATGCAGGATCCGATTTATTGAGACTTTCTATCCATTTCTCTGGTTCTGGATATTTTTCCAAAGACTTAACTCGCAACATCTCCGCCATCACTTTTACAGTAACAGGTTTGATTTTTTCCATGGTCTCTTGAGCGACCTTCAAACGCGTGCGCTGTGACATTCCATCATCCTCAGAATCCCAATTCGAATCTCCCAATAATCCATCTGAAATAAAAGCACCCATGTGTGGAATCGAAAAACCCATTGTCGCTCGCTGGGATTCAATGATTGATTTTAAAATCGAGCGAAATTGATTCTTCTCATGGAAACTATTGACCTGAAGCAGCGAAGGGTTGAGATTCATCTCTTCAATCGGCAAAGAAGGAATCGTCAATAAATGGTCATGAATGGCTTTAGCTGCAGGTGCTCCAAGATTTTTTTGGTTCACTGGTCCAGCAGCGTAGGCAGGGTTTTCGTTTAAGCTTTTTAAAATCGATTCAAAAATTACTTTTCTTGAACCATCAATCATGTAACGCATGAACTCTATTTTTCCGCGTAAGGTATTTTCTATAGAAACTTTTTCTGTATTGTCTTTAATGTAATGGGCAATTTTTTCTCTTGGTCCATCCCCACTCGAAGACGTTTGGTGAGGGGAGATTTTCGAAACTGTAACAAATAGATTTCCCGTGCTTCTGCTGGTTTGCAAAAGATTTTTCTCTGCGGGATCCATAAAGGTACGCACATCAGTAGTTGGAAATTTGTCGACTAAAGTAGTGATCACATCCTGACTCACAAAAGTCAGAACTTGATTGTTCAAAAAACCACGGCGAGCTACATTTGCAAGTTCAAGCGTCAGTTGCGGACCCTTGGCATCTTTAGGATGAATGTCCATGGGAACAATGGCTGTGATTCGCTTTAAAAAGGAATCGTCCAAGATCGCGTGAGGTGTGGAAAGCGTTGCTAAAATCAACTCATCCCTAGTGGGACTGACCTCGTTTTTAGCTACTTTTTTAATCATGTCTTTATCTGGCTTGAAGTTCATGGTGAGTCCAATCGTGATATTACGAGTGGGAACAGTCACGAGCTCCCCACCTTCGGCAGAAACAGCTTCGATTGTCTTTTGATCTAAAATAGAACGAACGCGTTTCAGCAGCGCTTCCTTTACGGAATTGTTGGCATCATGAATGTCATCTAGAATTAAAACACCGCGCTGACCGTGAACGGATGTGAAAAACAAATCAATATGCCGCAAAGCTTCATCTAAAATGATGGTTGAACTTTTATTCGTGGTTGGAATTCTCTGAATATTTGGATCTGCGATACTAGGACAATGCAGAATGAAAATACCTGCTTCCGCATTTGCCGTCCGGCCGTCTCCTAAGGTGAAATCTCGAGCCTTGATGTTGTATTCTTTGAGACCCAAGAAATCTACAAAGAAGCTCCTAATGGCCTGCGTTTTCCCAGTCCCAGATTCACCATTCAATATAAAAGTACTAGCCACATTTTGTGTGCTACTCGGATTTAATTGTCCGCGCATGATATTGATCATCTGTTCTTTAAATTTAATCGGACCGGCGTAACCTTTTTGTTGCCATTTCCAAGCGGCTTGAGGATCGGCTAATTTTTTATGAAAATCATCAGGTCCCAGAAGATCTGGGTTCAGGGTCATGGTGAAACCTTTGGACAACAACTGCTGAATCACTGCGCGGTCGATTTTAAGCGACGCTCTCAAAGCAGTGTTCTTTTGTAATTCTTTAGTGAGAATTCCGACAGCTTTTACAAAACCTTCAAAAGACGGTTCCTGATTTTCTTCAGCTAAAGTGTCTGCACGTTTTACAAAGTATCTCGCCAAAACTTCACGCGCTTGGTCTTGATCTGCAATGACTTTATTGGTTATGTCGGAAACATCAATATGGTACCCAAAAGCTTGAATCTCTTTTCGAGCCAATAATTCTTTCACATACTGTTCACGAACTGGAATTGTGGGTGCTTGAAGAGTCTCTACACGGAAATATTGTTTAAGGTTAAGCTTATCTTCAAAAGACTCTTTGGTTATATAGGCGTCCCACTCTTCTTTTGTAGCAATGATGAGAGATGAAATTTTGGGATGATCCCATTTCTGCGCCACAAATTTTTCTATAGGCACATGATGACCTTCCGTCACAAGCAGATACAAAAAGTGAGGGTTTACTTTATCAGAATTATCGGTGACTACTTTTCCATCGGCAGAAGCCTCGTCAAACATATTTTCCGAGAGTTTGGGCTCTAGAATAGTAAATGTTTTTTCATCTTCCGGATTCTTCGGCTCAGGCTTTGCTTTTTGTGAAAAATGCGAAAGGACACCGTAGAAAAAAGAACGAGACCTGCCGGCAATTTCATTCTGCTCCATCACTGAGAAATTTTGCAGAACATCCTCTTGCGAAAAATAGTTATCACGAGGAACAAAAAGCTTCATGCCGGAACTGTCTCGGCTCCATTGCGCACTTCGATCATGATGCTTTAAATAAAGCGCTAGCGGGTAACTTGCTGCATATTGCTTGATATCTTCGGGCACAATCATAACCACACGTTGCGGTGGTTTTCGGGGATCAGCCATGTCCTCAAGAAGATTTTTAAAATTGGAAAACAAATCAGTTTTGTATCTCTGACTGGAACCAACCGGATCTTTTAAATCAGGAACATAGTAGCGCCAGGATGAAGCTCCAGTGTTTGATTCCACAGGCTTGCCTGCTTGAAACAAAGAAATTTTCATGTTGTGATGATTGACAGTTTCGCCTGTAATTAAATTTCTGATCGTAAAGCCTGGTTCAGAATCGGAGACTTCGCCAGTAAGCACCCAATAAATCGCACCGTTCTTATCATATCTCAATCGAGATAAAATATTTGCTTTGGAAGCTATTGATTGGCCAGAAAACAACTTGAAGGAATCTCTATTTAAAATAGTCTGAGTGAATCTAGCTTCTAAAGATTCATCTTTCGAGACCGTGAAGGGAATGGGGAATACACCCTGATCTTTAATTTTTACGTAAGCGAGCATTTGGTCGGAGGTGGCGTTATTAAAGAAGGGGACGTGGATCTCTATATCTTCTAAAGATGCCAGAGGATAATCGATGGTCGCGAGTTTTGCCAAAAAAACTTTACCTTTACTCGCCAGAAGGAGATTCGCTTGAAAATTACTCTGTCCATTCATTCGAGAGGCGTCAGAAAGAACAATCGCCATGTCTATGGAAGTCGGAATATTTTGCTTCAGAAGAACGATTCTTTTCTTTTGCAAAACAAAAGTTCCAGGAATGTAGAGAGGAATATGAATTGGTTCCAGAACCTGTGTGCTAACCAACTGTTTTTCGTCACTGGCTTCATAAATCCCACTCATAGTGATGCTAGATTTAACATTTTGGTATTCAAGATATTTTAAGCTTTCAAGTAAGACCGTTTGTTTTGTGGCGCGCAAGGACTTTAATATCAAGGTATTATGTTTAGCGCTTTCTTCTAAATCCACATGAGATGAACTCAAGTCATGAGCTAAGGCGTAAGTCGCTTTAGTATCAAGGGCCGGTGTATCCGTATCAAAATAGGTCTTACCGTTGTGCCTTGACGTGCGAAAAAGCAGATTGGCGTAGTTGAAATATTTTCTAGATATCTCAGTCATGCTAATGATCTTGATATACGATTCTGGGACACTTAGAATGTAATGGTAAAGATATGTGCTAGAGGAACCGTTTTTATATCCCCATGAAGCAATAATGTTTTGATCTTCACGATCAATATGAAAACTTTTTTCGATCACTTCAAGATCTGAAGGAGGTTTCAAATTCACGATCGCAGGTTCAGATTTGCTAGGCGCCTGGATCAAATGAATTCCACCTACATCATCTGTAAACGAGTAAATTCCGATTTCGGCATAGACATTTTTAGAAAAGCCCAAAGAATCATGCGAAATATTTCCAAGAAACAAGCATTTGTGCTGAACGACGTTACTAAGGATAAAACCAAAATTGGTATCACCGGTGCTTGGAACTACGTAAACCCCAGAGAGAAGACCCTTTGGGTCCCAAATGTATCTGATCTCAACATCGGGATACTTAGCAAGAACGAGTGTGGGAATTTTAGGAGTTACAGTTTCGCCGTTGAATATGCTGACTTGAGGCAATTCACGATATTCAGAAGGAGGTAAGTTGAAGATATTTTCGCCCTTAGCATGGACATTGTTTCTCCAGGACTCTATTTCTGGTCCATCACCAGGAAGCACCCTAGCGTACTGGTTGATGACTTGCTGGCTCAAATACCCAGTGGGAGTCCGGCTTTTCTCACTTCCTAAAATGCGTCGAGACAACTGGATTCCATCTCGAAATTTACCTTCTAATAAATGAGAAGCATTTACTACCTTTGGAGCGCTCGAGGGTGTCTCATGCTCGCCTAAAAATACCGGAAAGGTCACACCATCTCCGTGTAAATGGGGGCTGTGAATAGACAAAAGAAGCACTTCACCAATTTTATCTAATTTGCTGACAATAAATTGCAGAGGAACACTTGTGAATGCAAATTCTTGAGGGGTATTGATAAGCGGAACTTCAATACTCTGAGAGGTAAGTGGGTCAAGGACCTGCATGTGACCTTGGCCACTAGAGCCATCTAAGATTAGAATTGAACTACTAACAGACATTTCACTGTTGATATTAAAAATATGAACTCGCCTGTCAACTATAGCCAGAGAATCGAACCTGAGATTCTTTTTAAAATTTTCGAGAGGCAAGTAATATTGTCCAACAGCACTCAGGGAACTGACTTTTCCCATGATCAGAGGAAGCCACTTGCCTGTGCTGTCACGTTTATAAATTCCAGGTTTGCGACTTGACTGTCCTTGCTGATCTTCCACGACTACCAGATAAGGACTTCCACTCGTCTCTTCGCGATTTGCCCAAGCGGAATTCAGTCCAGAGCCAGTGATTACAAAAACAAGAGCAAAAACTAAAAAAATCAATCGCATTTTATACTACCTGCCGATCACTTTCCGCGTTTGGTGTTAGCGTCCACGAGCATGACTTGGAGAACTTCCTTTATGCTTTGCTCGCTATAACCAAGATTGAGTTTCAGTTTGCGAATCATATCGGTAGCCATTTGAATTTCATCAGGGGTGCCCGTCTGTTTTCCTGTCGCCACTCGGAGCAACCGATCAACAGTTGTAGCCCACGCCGCAGCCATTTGATTTGCATGATATTGAGCAACGGCAGAAAGCAATGACTGGTTCAGTGCATGTTTGGGATCTATAGCAAAACCGTTGTTTCTTTCGCTCAATCCAAAAATAACATGCCAGTTATTTATTTCCTCAGCAGAAAGCCCGCGTCCCCCATTTTGTTCTGCATAGATCACGCGAATCTCAGTCAACTGTCCTTCAATGATAGGCTTAGTTGTTCCAGAAATAACGTCTGAAAACTCTTGAGCACTTGGGTTTGCACCTTTTGCAGCCAGTGCTTGAATCACGTCCCGATAGATATCTTTGATGGATTCATCTTGATCGAGAACAATTGCACTCATCACATCTTTCTTCATTTGCGGAATGAAGACCTGAGTTTTTAACAAATCTGAAAGCTTAATCATTCCAACCAAGAAAGTTTTCGAATACCGATCTTTTCCGTCATCGTCTTTAACAATATCTGTTAATGGATGATCGATTGTGATTTCACCGAGAGTTTTATCAAGCAGGCCTACGGTCACACTTTTTCCACCGCCGGGCATTCTTGCTCGCGCAATGGCCGCTTCAAACCAGCGACTGGAGTCTCTGTTGCCAAAACCAAAGGACCCTTCTTTGTGCTTTGCACTTAGACGCTTGTAAGAAATTGCAATTTGCTGATCGACAGGCGTGAGACCGATCCAAGCGCGGAGTCTAGCAACTCGGTCATTCAACAAAGGCTTAGTCAGGAATGGATAATTTTTTGCTACTTGATTATTTTCAGCTTCTAGCTCCTCTTGAGTGATGAAAAACTGACGAGTCAGAGCAGGAACAGCCCCCGCAAACAACAAAGCTTTTGGACTGATTTCTACACGGCTCTCACCACTTCCAACCCAAAGGCGATATCTTCCATCAGATGTCACCGCTTCATGTCCAAAAACGTGATGAGGGAAAAGTTCTTGCAAATGTTCTGAAGCCTTCAAAATAGGAGCATTAGGATCTCCAAGTTTTTGCATCATGAGATCTTTCATTCCGTAAGCAATTGTTTCTGCTTCCAGAACTGGATCCAAGTGCCAAGGCATATTGATCATCCAAGAGCGGGACAAAAGAGCGGAGTCAGGGTCTTCCGCTTTCAATCGCTGAATGTCCTTGGTGTTGGTTGCCGCAATCAAAGTTGAATTGATAAATAGAGTAGGAGACCCACCTTCTTGAATTGTCTTGTCTTGAGTAAACGTGAGCATTTTAGCATGCAAGTCAGGGGGATATTTTCCAGCTTCATCCATGATGAAAACTTGGTTATTGGATCTTGGAAAAATCCCGGTAGCTGCATAAGAAAAAACAGCGTTTGCACCTTCAAGTCCAATCGCTAGTGGATTTTGCTTGAAGAATAATCCCGTTGTATCAATTTGTTTTCCTTGCGCTGGCAGAATTAAACTTCCGCCATCATCGCCAGGAATATTACGTTTCAGCACAACGTGTTTACTTAAATAGTAGAGTTCTTGCTCAATGCTAAGAGGTTTTCCGGCATTTTCAGTTCGAGAATAATGGATCATGATCATGTCGCGAATACGACGTGCTTGGCCTTCTGATTCAAACTTTGCAATGGGAGGATATCCACAAAGCGCAATCACCTCGGGGGTAAACTTTTCGACATATGCTTTCTGCAAAGATTCCGGCAAAAGTGCGAAAGGAAAATCATTGATCTGAGAGCGCATTGGCGTAGAAGATCCTTCCACGCGAATTTGATCAAAAAGATTTTTTACCTCTGGGATTTTGTCTAAGTTGGTCATTTCGAATGTGTACTGAAACATCTTAGGTTCGGTGAGTGACAATTTTTTAAGCGCATTGTTTATAGTCGTGAGAAGAACTGATTTTCCAGTTCCGGGTCCTGCCACGACAATCTTCAAAGACTTTCCGGAATCATGACCAGAAGCCCCGGCGGCAAGTCCGTTCACTAAACTTTGAATGGTATCCAAAGCTCCAACGACTCGACTACCACTGGTGAGATCCCCACCATCGGAGAAAAGCTTATATCGCTTCACTTTATTTGCACCAGTGATTGGATCAAGAACTTCCTCAACCCCAGCAATATTGATGGCGGCAAGTGCCATTTGATCAGAACTCATGAGCATGAGCGGATGCGCACGCACAAATTCTGGATCAAGGAGAACACTGAACGGATGTTCCTCGACAATTGCAGCCGTACGCAAATCATGTTTTTGACTCTTACTTGATTTCGAATCACTTCCGAGATCCATGAGATATTCTCCGCACATTTTTTTAAAATCGTGCGGAGTTAGTTCTCCCGAATTTGCCGGTTGAATCGCCCCTAAACAAATAGATCCCACTAGCAATACTACAAATAAATTTGTACGCATTTTCCCACCCCGTGTATTAGTTTGAAATACCTAATTGCAATGGGCGTGCCCTGATGACCTGAAGGTGCCCTACTATGTAAAAAAGTTCTCAGTAATTTTAAGATCCGGAAAAAAATCTATAGGTTTAATATTAAAGACTCACTCTGCGATTGCCCCTCAGAGAGCCTCTCTGATTTGCAAAACGGGACAAGGGTTTCGAGCACATTGTGATTTACAAAATATCAAAGCAATAGATACGAGCGATGAAAAATGAAAATACCCGTTTCATGAATTTTTTTTATGGCCCGTGAGAATTTAGTTCAAAAAGAAGGCCCACTTTTCAGCGGGCCCTATCAAAAATATATTGTAATTACTGCGACGCAGCTAAGCGCTACAATTCGATACTGACTCCGGTCATCACGCCAAACGCCAAAGTATTTACGGAAGATTCGCCGTCAGTTGTATTCATAACATTGGCCAAACCGCGGTTGTAATTACCTTCCAAAAATATGCTCGCAGAATCAGAAAGTAGATAACGGCCGCCAATCCCAACAATGACTCCTACGTCGAAGGTGTTGACATCTTTACTCACGTTTGTGCTGGTAGTGTCAGTGGATTGTGTAGCGGCCACATTAAAACCGGGGGTAATTCCGCCTTTGAAATAAATAGTGTTAGAATTTTGTCCCATGAAATAATATTTCGCAGAAATAGGAACGTTAATGTAATTCAGAGCCAAGGTCGTTCCTTGGTTGCTAGTTCCTAGTTGGCGATAGAGAACGCCAGTCTCCAACACCCACTCATGCTGACCCCAGAGATCCATTAGTCCACCAAAGCCAAAACCAGTGCGCATTCCACTTGTTTTAATGGTGGTGTCAGCAATGTTCAAACCAATTGTGGGCATGATACGTCGAACGAAACGTTCGGTGTCACGAGCTTTGTAAATTGAAAGTCTAGATGACGACTCTGTTGTTGTTGTGGTTACGGAACCATCGTCGTTAATTGTTCTTTTAACTTTTTTAATTTTGGTGCTTGCACCGAAGGCCAAGGTGCTGACAAGAAGCATACTCGCCAATACAGATAAAAGTCTCATTCGAAATTTCTCCTGGTTAAATTTAATTAGGCTCTTATACACGAGCCCCAGGGGAAAAATCAATCAAAATAGCATAGTGTGTTAGAACCGAAACCAGCCACTGACTTGCACGCGATTGTCGACGGCAAAAGTATTTGTGACATTGGCGTTGTCCACGTAATGAGTGCTGACGCGATCGTATTCCAGACCAACGCGCATTT
>JAYTHU010000049.1:0-1572 GCA_043732305.1 Oligoflexia bacterium | reverse complement strand
AAATTGCAGAAGCGCTAAACGAAGCTCCGAACCGTATTGAAGCGGATTTGGATCTTATAGCGCAAGGTCTGTTTTATACTTTTTCACCTCAGGTATTTAACAAACCACTTGACGGTCTTGCGGTTATTTTTGCGGGAAGTGTTTATTTAGCCTTGGAAGGAGCGATATTCATACCGCTTGGTATAATTCACGAAATAGGTAATTTTCTAGGTATCAGGTCGTTATTTGGCCTCTAGGATAGGATAATAATTCAAAAAGAAAGAAGCGCGCTATGCAGATTAATATCATAAATATTGTAGTTATGTCGGCTTTATTCTTATCTCCTAGTATTGGTACTAGCGGTGAAAATCGCGCGATGGTAAACTCACCGGTGGCTCAGCCTACGGCAGACGAGAAGTATATTTTAAATCGTGGTGAGATGTCGACAACGAGATATTTAGGAGGGGCATTGTTTGGGTCAGTTTTCGGGTTAGGTTCTGGCCACTTTATTCAGGGTAGGTTCCTTAATAAGGGGATGTACTTCTTGTTTGGAGAAGCGGCTGGAGCGAGTACAGTGCTCATCGGAGGTATTGCCTTATGTGGAATTCAGGGAGGAAAAGATTCTTCAAACTGTCAATTGATTCAGAATATAGGCGTGGGCATTTTTGTAGCAGCAAAAGCTTGGGAAATTTTTGACTTATGGGTCATCCCACCAATAGAGAATTCCGAATACCGAGAGTTAATAAAAAAATATCCAGATAAGAAAAGAGTCGCATTTCAACCGTTCATTTTTCCGACATCATCCAGCAGCATGGTCGCTGGTTTAGCTATGTCATTCTAAGAAAAGTCTGCGGTTGCATCAGCCATTTAATCTAATTTAGAAGCTGGCGTAATATTATAAATTCTGTCTTGAGAAACCGATTTTTCCTTTTGCTGTCCAGTCCCACGTAGTTTGACCGGTTTTGGGGGTGTAAATCCCACATAAGTGGACCGGCTTTAGGGGGTGCAAATCCCACCTAATTTGACCGGGTCTTCCGCTTAAGTTTTCAGCACATTTTCTCCATTTGTTTACATGCGATACGCTGTTGATTCAACAACAAGAATCACCGCAAGGAATGCGCATGAAAAAACACAAAAAAAAGGATCTGGAGAAAATTACCGTGGACCGAAAAATCGTTGAAGGGCTTCGTGATGGCCGCTCACTCACATCACTGACAAAATCGACCGGCAAAGGAAAAGGCTACGTTATCAAGATCAGAGATATGGCTCTGGATTACGGCTACATTGAAATCGTCGATGCGGTGACGAGAGTTTTTAAAACAAGTGCTAAAATAATCCCGCCCTTTCCGGAAGCGCTTTTTCCTCTGCGCGATGGCCGTAGTGAAAAACTTTCTGAAACAGATTTACTGCTCGACCCAAAACGCGAATGGATTAAAGAGCGCATTGAGCTTGGCTGGAGTCCGCAAACTGTTTTTGAAGAACTGCCGCTGTCAGTTCCGCGATCCAATTTTTATCGATATCTTCATCGTAATCATCTCAGAGACAAAGCGCCAACGAGAAACGTGATGGAACTCATTCACGCGCCAGCGGAAT